>JAOABY010000020.1 GCA_026418115.1 Spirochaetaceae bacterium
GCTGCCGTCGGCCGACGCATCGCCCAGGCTTGCCGAAGGCAGCATGCCAATGGAACCGGTCAGCATGCTGGCCTCGTCGGAGAGGATGTCACCAAACAGATTCGAGGTAACGATCACATCAAACTGTCCAGGGTTCCGGATGAGCTGCATGGCGCAGTTGTCCACGTACATCGTCTCCACCGAAATATCGGGATATTCCGGAGCGATGCGCGCATTGACTTCGCGCCAGAGCCGCGAGGTTTCGAGCACATTGGCCTTGTCAACAAGGCAGAGTTTCCGTTTTCGTCCGCGTGCCGCCTCGTACCCGACTCGCAGGACTCGCTCAATCTCATGCCAGGAATAACGCTCGGTATCGAACGCGGCACTGCCACCTTCCTCTCGGCCGCTTCGGCCGAAATAGATGCCTCCCGTCAGCTCGCGCACAATGAGGAGATCAAATCCATCTGCTGCCACAGTGTCTTTGAGAGGGCAGGCTGCGCGCAAGGATGCAAGGAGTCTTGCAGGGCGCAGATTGGCATAGACACTGAGCGCAGCGCGCAGGCCGAGCAGCGCCCGTTCCGGACGCAGATGACTGGGAAGCGAATCCCATTTTGGCCCTCCGACTGCGCCAAGCAGCACTGCATCACAGCGCAAGGCAGCATCCCGTGTCGAGTCGGGCAGGGGAGTGCCGGTTGCATCGATAGCCTCTCCACCTGCTGGCAGTGCGTCCAGCACCAGATCGTGTCTGTATTTCTGCGCTACTGCTTCCAGAACCGGAAGCGCAGCCTGTACCACTTCCGGGCCAATACCGTCACCCTTGATGACGCCGATGTGCATCTTCATACGCCGCTCCTCCGTTTCTGGGCCAGCCTGCGTCTTGTCGCCTCTACGAGTCCCCCTGCCTCGATGATGTCGCGGATGAAGAGTGGGAATGGCTGGGCTTTCCATATGCAGTTGGAAGGCAGAGTGGTACCGCCTTCAGCCGCGGTAGCGATGAGCCTGATCTCTCCTGTCTCGAAATCGAGCGCTACCATGTCGCCAGAATGCAGTGCTCGTGCTGCATCCGGGCACTCCAGTATCGGCAGACCGATATTGATGGCATTCCGGTAAAAGATACGTGCAAAGCTTGCTGCAATGACGCAGGCAATTCCGGCCGCCTTGATGGCTATCGGTGCGTGCTCTCTGCTGGAACCGCAGCCGAAATTCTCTCCGGCGACCAGAATATCGCCGGGCTGTATCTTGTTAATGAACTCTGGATCGAGGTCTTCCAGGCAGTGTGCCGCAAGCTCGCGCGGATCGGATGTGTTCAGGTAGCGTGCCGGGATGATGACATCAGTATCGATGTTGTCGCCATACACATGGGTGCGCCCCTGCACAGTCTTTGCTGCATGCGGGATGCCCGTGTTGTTCTTCATGCTATTCATGATTTCTGCTCCTCCTGCGGTGACAGGCTGGCGTGGTGGAGTGCGCCTCGGCAGCCTTGCAGCTTTCTGCTGTTACTTGCATGCCTCTCATGGACGGAACAGCTCTTCCCGTTCCGGCGATTCGGATACGATATGCTCCGGCGTTGCAACTGCGCCGGCTATCGCGGAGGCGGCGGCTACCGCGGGTCCGGCGAGTATTACTTCCGATTCCACATGCCCCATGCGCCCTACAAAATTGCGGTTGGTCGTGCTGACTGCCCGTTCTCCCCTTCCCAGCACACCCATGTGACCCCCAAGGCACGGCCCGCAGGTTGGCGGCGACACCACCGCGCCGGCCTCGATGAAGATGTCCAACAGCCCTTCCCGGAGTGCCTGCCGATAGATGCGCTGTGTGCCCGGGATGACAATGCAGCGCACCGACTCTGCCACCTTTTTTTCTTTCATGATCGCCGCCGCGACGCGAAGATCCGAAATGTGCCCGTTTGTGCAGGATCCGATGACCACCTGGTCGATCGGCATGCCGCACACCTGTGCTGCTTCCCTCGTGTTTGACGGAAGGTGCGGCATTGCCACCGTCAAGGGAATCTGCGAAAGGTTGAGCGTAATGACCGCATCATACGCGGCATCAGGATCGGCGTCGAAAATCTGTGGTGTCCGTGCGCCGACCAGGGTCAGATACTCCCGCGTCCGCTCATCAACGGGGAAGATTGCATTCTTGGCTCCAGCCTCGATCCCCATGTTGGCAATGGTGAAGCGTTCGTCCATCGCAAGCTGCCCGACACCTTCACCGATGAACTCGAGCGAGCGGTATCGGGCGCCATCAACGCCGATCTTTCCTATGAGATGCAGCACAATGTCCTTGCCCGACACCCAGCCCGAGAGCCTGCCCACGAGCTCGATCTTGAGTGCGGAGGGCACCTTGAACCAGGTACGACCCGTCGCCATGGCGCATGCAAGATCCGTAGACCCCACTCCCGTCGCAAAGGCCCCCAGCGCGCCATACGTGCAGGTATGACTGTCAGCCCCGATAATGCAGTCTCCTGCAGTAATCAAGCCCTGCTCGGGAAGCAGCGCATGCTCGATGCCGCCGCGCCCCGTCTCCCAGTAATGCGAAATACGCTGGTCGCGTGCAAAGCGGCGCATGATGCCTGCCTGTTCCGCTGCCTTGATGTCCTTGTTGGGCGTAAAGTGGTCGGAAACCAGCGCAATGCGGCCGGGGTCATGTACCCGGCCACAGCCGATTCTGCCGAACTCCACGATCGCAGGGGCGGCTGTGATATCGTTGCCCAGCATGAGATCGAGTTCTGCCTCGATGAGCTGGCCAGCTTCCACCTGTTCGAGCCCCGCCTTCTGTGCCAGAATCTTCTGACTCATGGTCATCGGTCTGTCATGCATAGCTGGCTTCCTCCCATACCATCGTGTTGATTGCCGAAAGATAGGCCTTGATGGATGCTTCAAGGATATCGGTTGACAGCCCGTGCCCGTTCCAGGTTTTGCCGTCGTTTCTGATTCTCACCATCGCCTCGCCCTGCGCATCTTCGCCAGCGGTCACCGAAGTCAGCCTGAAGTCTTCCAGTTCGAGAGTGCGACCGACAATCGCATCGATTGCCTTGAAGGCAGCATCGACTGGTCCATCGCCGACCGCTGCTTTTTCGATGCTGGATCCATCCTTGTGCACCAGACACACATTGCATGCTGCCGACATGCCGGTTCCCGAATGCACCGCAAAACGCTCCAGGCGCCATGTCTCCGGCACCACTGCACTGGCACCACGGGCGAGGGCTTCGATATCGCGGTCCGTCACTGTTTTTTTCCTGTCGGCGAGGATCTTGAACTCGGCAAATATGCGGTTTATCTCTTCAGGCCCGAGCGAAAAACCCAGGTGAGCCAGGCGGGCTTCGAATGCATGCCTGCCGGAATGCTTGCCCAGTACAAGGGCGTTGCGTGGCAGCCCAATCGATTCGGGAGTCATGATTTCATACGTGCTGCGATTGGCGAGTACACCATGCTGATGAATACCCGCTTCGTGCGCGAAAGCGTTCTCTCCTACAATCGCCTTGTTGATCTGGACCGGTACGCCGGTAACCTTTGACACCAGACGGCTGGTGCTGAATATCTGGCTGGTCACGATACCGGTTGCGCAGTCAAACAGGTCCCGGCGCGTATGGAGCGCCATGACGATCTCTTCAAGTGCAGCATTCCCAGCGCGCTCGCCCAAACCATTGATGGTGCACTCTACCTGGTCGGCGCCTGCCTGTATTGCTGCCAGACTGTTGGCAACAGCCAGGCCCAGGTCGTTGTGGCAGTGGACCGAAATCTGAACCGGCCCAATGTCCTTTATTCGCGAGGCGATGAGGGACACCAGCGCTGAAAACTCCGCGGGATAGGTGTAGCCTACCGTATCCGGAATATTGATGACAGTTGCACCTGCTCGTACTGCTGCTGTGAACACCTGACAGAGAAACTCCGGATCGCTGCGGGACGCATCCTCGGCGGAGAATTCCACATCGCTGCAGTAGCGGCGAGCATGACGGACCGCCCATTCGGCCTGTGCCACCACCTCTGCAGGTGTCATCCGCAGCTTGCTCTGCATGTGGATCGGTGAGGTAGCGATGAAGGTGTGGATGCGCGGAGATTCGGCTTTTCGCAGTGCCTCCCAGGCTGCATCGATGTCGGATTCTATCGCTCTGGCCAGAGCCGCTACCCGCGAATGTCTGATGCATCCGGCTATTTCGCGTACTGCAGCCAGATCGCCAGGGCTTGCCGCCGGAAACCCTGCTTCCATGACATCTACACCGAGTTTTTCGAGCTGTCGTGCAACCTCGAGCTTTTCAGCGAGGTTCATGCTGCAGCGAGGAGCCTGCTCGCCATCCCGCAGGGTTGTATCGAAAATATGGATCCGTCGTACCATGATCTGTGCTCTCCTTCTCTGGAAATGGACTGGCGGCATGCAGGCGGGTATGGATACAGTACCGCTGCTGTTGCCGTTTTGGTGAAATGGAATGGTGGTCGGAATGGGCGGGTCTTTGTCGATCGCGAAGGGGCTCAGCCCTGGCGAATCAGATCAAAGACCCTTACGCAGGGAGAGGAGCAGAGGAGAGAACAAGAGATGGAAATGTTCAGGCATGTACACCTGCTTCATGGGTTGGCATCCTACAATGTGCGAATACCGAAGTCAAGCCTGTGTATAAAGAATTTTGGTTGAGGATGAGAGGACGCCATTTCAGGAGCGGACTTTTCAGACCTGCCATGCTGAGAGTAGAGTATGCATGGTGTGGCGCGCTCATGACAGTCTGGCATGAACCAGCGCTCGCCTATCCATACCTGCCGGGAGGGCCATGGCATGTATCAGCTCGAGCATTTCACGCTCTGCGAGGTTGCCGAAAAGAGCGCAGTCCACTATGGCACGAGGCCTGCACTCAGCATGGTGGGCGCCTATTCGATTTCCTATGCAGATCTGGGCAGGATTTCTTTTGAGCGCGCCGCAGCACTTGCCGCACAGGGCATAGGCAAAGGCGACCGCGTGGCGCTGCTTGCAGAAAACTCTCCCTACTGGGTGGTCTCGTGGTTCTCGATTGTACGGGCGGGTGGCATTGTGGTTCCCATTCTGATCGATTTCACACCCGATCAGATTCGGAACATCATCATGCATGCCGAGGCAAAAGCAGTAGTCGTGTCCGAGAAATTGAGAGCCAAGGTGGCCGACCTTCCCTCTTCGATCCATCTGCTCGATGTCAGAAAATGGGATGGCATGGAGCATGCTGTGGCATCATTCGTTCCGCCAAAGGTAGACCCCGATGATCTCGCCGAAATTGTCTATACATCGGGTACTACCGGATTGTCCAAAGGTGTCATGCTCACACACCGGAATCTGCTTTCGAATGCAACGGCCTGCAAATCCATCATCGTGCTGCACCGTACTGACCGCCTTCTTTCGATCCTGCCTCTGGCCCATACCTATGAGTTCACCATCGGCACCCTGATTCCGCTGCTTGCTGGTTCGCATATCCATTATCTCGACCGTCCACCCGCAGCTACCGTGCTGCTGCCCGCCCTGCAGGCTGTACGACCAACCATCATGCTCAGCGTGCCTCTGGTCATCGAGAAAATCTATCGTTCCAGCATCAAACCGACGCTCGATGGCATGAAGCTCTACCACAATCCTCTGTTCAAACCGATCATCACACGGTTTGCGGGATTCAAGCTCAGAAAGACCTTTGGCGGCAAACTGCGGTTTTTCGGTATTGGCGGTGCACCTCTGGCTGCCGATGTCGAGGAGTTTCTCAAACAATCTGGATTCCCCTATGCGATCGGATATGGACTCACTGAGACTTCACCGCTGCTGGCAGGCTGCGGACCACGGCATACCCATCTGCGATCGACAGGACCTGCGCTGCAAGGAGTACAGCTCCGCATCGCCGATCCCAGGCCGGATACCGGTGAGGGTGAAATACAGGCCAAAGGACCAAATATCTTCAAGGGATACTGGCGTGATGAGGCCCGCACCAGAGAAGCATTCACCGAGGATGGTTGGTTCAGAACCGGCGATCTCGGCGTGTTTGATGACAAGGGACGTCTGTATATTCGAGGGCGTTCCAAGACAATGATCCTCGGTCCTTCGGGAGAGAATATCTATCCTGAGGAAATCGAGGCGGTGCTCAATCAGTCTCCCTATGTTGCTGAATCGCTTGTGGTGGAGGAGGACGGTGCGCTGACTGCTCTGGTCTGTCTCAAGAGCGAGGTGCTCGAGAAACTCGAGGCACGCCTGGAGGATAGCCTGGAAGCGGCGGGGCAGCTTGGCTCGAATGTGGGCCGGACGCTTGCGGATGCCGAAAAATCGGTTGCACAGACAGTCGGGCATGCCTTTACAAGCGCCGAGAAGGCAGCGGAACACTTGCTGGAGTCCATACGCAAGGAAGCAAACGCCAAACTGGCTGCCTTCTCCAGAATCAGGACGGTCAAGCTGCAGATCGAGCCTTTCGAAAAAACTCCCACGCAGAAGATCAAACGGTTTCTGTATGGTTCGGCAGGAAAGGCTCCCGGCAAAGAGAAAGAAGGGCATAGATCCCGTGTGCAGCCCACCTCACCGACGGATCAGAACCTTCCCCCCTCCGACGCGGAGAAAGACAGGAGCACACAGCCCTGAACCAGTAGTGCTCATGCAGAAGGCATCGAAGACTGCTTCTTTTTCTGTTTCTGCTCGTACATGAGGGTATCTGCCCGATGCAGAACCTCGTCGATTGACTGGTTGGTGGCATAGGACAGTGTCTCGATGCCCAGACTGATCGAGAGTGAGAAAGCTGCTTTGTGCTCGCTGTTGAATCTAGCAATCAGCGCTTGCAGACGCTCGATCAGCGCTTCGGGAATGAAACTGTCATTGATGAGGCCTATTACCGCAAACTCGTCTCCACCCAGTCGTGCGATGATATCGGTTTCGCGGAAAGCCTGACGGAGGCATCCGGCGATAGCCTGAATGGCATTGTCTCCTTCGATATGGCCGAGTGTATCATTAATGTGCTTGAGCCCGTCGAGGTCTCCAAACAGGATAAACAGGTTTGACTGCATGCGACGGGCGAGCTTGAGCATCCGTTCTGAGAGCAGCTTGAAGCCGCGTCGATTATACAGGCCCGTAAGGTCATCAGTCAGGCTCATCTGTTCCAGTTCCTTGCGGAGCTGAATTGCTTCGGTGATATCGCGGAGGACGGCGAGCGTCATCATCTCACCATCCCAGTCGGTGCTGACTGAGCGTACGTCAAGATAAACCGTGTTACCATAGGGATCCTGGATTTCGAGTTCACTCTGTCCCGTGAGATCCTGTTCTACGGGTACTGCAGCTCCCATCAGCGCCTTGCCATTTGAGAAGAGAGCATGGGCGGCAGGATTGGCGTATCGGACTATGTGATTTCTATCAAATACCAGAATGGCATCCTTGCTGGTCTCGAGAAGCTGGCGGTAGTTGCGCTGGAGAGTGATGATGTTATCAAGAGCTTCCTTGAGTTTATTGTTGGCTACAAAGAGTTCCTGGTTCTTCTGGATGGCGCTCTCATAGGTGGAGAGCAGGAAATCGATCATCTGTATCCGGGTTGAGTTGATGAAATATTTCTTGCCGGCGAAAAAGACCTCGATGCCTATGTCGCTGCCCCGCTGGCGGCGGATCTCCTGGTTGGCGAGAATGTAGCGAATGCGTGAAATGAGCGCCTGCTCATTGTATGGCTTGGTGGTGAAATTGTCCGCTCCAGCTTCCAGCGCACGGATGACGTCAGTGGGGTCGGAAAGGGTGGTCACGAGCATGACCGGAATGTCTCTGAGCCGTTCGTCTGCTCGTATTCTTCTGCAGAGATCATACCCGTTCATCTTTGGCATCATGACATCGGTGATTATGAGGTCTGGCAGGATTTTTTCCAGCATCAGCAGGGCTTCCTCGCCATTTGCCGCCACATGTACCTCGAAGCCTTCCGATTCGAGTACATAACGCAGCCGCATGGCCTGCGTGAGGCTGTCCTCTACCATCATGATCCTGATGTTTGCCATTCTCAGACCTCTCTTTCCGGCGTTGCATGGATGCCGAAGATCGCGAGCAGTATATCAGAAATTCTTTCGGGAGGAAGATGACGCATTGCAGCACCAAGTCTCTCTGCTTCACCCGGCATGCCATAGACCACGGAGCTCTCTCTATCCTGTGCCAGGGTAATGCAGCCCATCTGCCGGAGCCTCAGGAGTCCCTGCGCGCCATCTTTTCCCATTCCCGTGAGCAGGATACCGATTGCGTGTCTGCCACATTGCCCCGCTACCGACAGAAAAAGAGTATCGATTGATGGAATGATGAGATCACGGGAATTGGCGAGTCTGTAGCGGATGTGTCCTCCCTCTCCGATGATCAGGTGGACATCGTTGGGTGCGATGTAGACGGTGCCGGGCATGGGATCTTCGCCATCTTCGGCCAGCTTGCAGCGAATCGAGCATGTGTTGTCGAGCCATGTGGCGAAATGCTGCGCGAAGCCTGAAGCGATATGCTGCACGACAAGTATGGGAACTGGAAAATCCGCCGGGAGTCTGGAGAGGATTTCCTGCACTGCGGGGGGGCCTCCGGTAGAGGCACCCAAGGCTATGAGTTTCGGCATCGACTCCTGCGGAATTGGAAAGGGAGGCAGGTCCCCCAATTGTGAGTCGATCGGTGTGTGCCCGTACGAAGGTTTGCGTGCGTCTGCTACCGGTCTTCGAGGGCGCACGGTGGCAGAGTTTCTCAGCAGGTCGGCGATCTCTCGCGCATGGAGATAGAAGTTGGGAGAACCAAATCCCGGTGGTTTGCCGACAGCGGCAACAGCACCCGCTCTCAGTGCCTTGAGCGCCTTTTCGGCAGAGGGGTAGTTGTAGGCATTGCTGATAATGACAATAGGGATGCTGTATCGTGCAAGGATGCTGCTGGTTGTCTCGTAGCCGTCCATGCCCGGCATTTCAATGTCCATGGTGATGACATCGGGGACACCAGAAGAAGGATTGTCGAGATAGGCAAGAGCTTGATAGCCATCTCTTGCTTCAGCAACCACTTCGAGATCACCGGCGAGATGGCAGATGTATTTGAGTACCTGGCGGGAGACAACCGAATCATCGACGATAAGCACCTTCATCCTGCCATCTCCGGTTTTGTAAGCCTATATGAACCTGCGTATGGTTTCAAGCAGATTGTTCTGCACGAAACCGCTCTTGGTGATGTAGGCATTCGCACCCACTGCGATGCCCTTCTCCTTGTGCTCCCGGGACTCGAGGCCTGTCACCAGAATCACGGGCAGCTTCGCGAGGGCGGGGTCCTGGCGGATACGCTCCGTAAGGCCAAAGCCGTCAAGCCGTGGCATCTCAACGTCAGATACTACGCAATCAAAGGGCTCGCTCTTGAGCAGTGTATAGCCTTCGATACCGTCGACCGCGGTCTGAACCTCGTATCCTGCGGCGCTGAGTATGGATTTCAGCAGCGTCCGGGATGTGACGGAATCCTCGACGATGAGAATTCTCTTTTTTTTGCGTGATTCCTGGCGCGCAGCAGCAGGTGGAGCTGTCTCGGTACTCATGCTGAATGCGGAATCCAGAAGCTCATGCACATTGAGGATGGGGATCGCCGCATTGCCGCCTGCTATGGTCGCTCCCTGTACCAGGCGCACATTCCCCAGCAGTGTGCCAAGAGGCCTGGTGAGCACGTCATGTTCGCCATGCAGCTCATCTACGATGAAGGCGCATGCTCTGTCCTGATATCTGCAGACCAGCGCCAGCACATGGGCTGGTGTCTGCTGTTCCATGGAAGGCGGCAGCCCCAGAAGCGTTCCCAGATGCACAAGGCCGATGACCTCTCCATGAAAATCAATGACTTCGGCATTGCCTGCAGTCAGGATGTCCTGCTGCTGCACCCTGACTGCCTGCACGACGGCAGCTGAAGGAATGACAAACCGCTGTCCCTGGACCAATACGAAATGCCCCTTGAAGGAGCTTTTCCCATAGGGGAGGGTTATGTGAAACCTTGTGCTCCGTCCCGGTACTGATTCCACATGGATGGACCCATCGAGCTCCTCGATGGCCTGTCTGACGATGGCCAGACCAAGTCCCCTGCCTGAGAGATCGGTAATGATGGGACTGGTTGAGAAGCCTGATGTAAACAGCAGATCGAGCAGTTGCTGTTCGGTTGCATTGCGTGCTTCATCCTCTGAAAACAGATTTCGTGCAACCGCGATCGCTCGTATGCGATCGAAATCGATTCCTCGACCATCATCGGTGATGGTGAGGTCGAGTTCTCTGGCATTGCGATGGCTTACGGTAATGGAGATGGTGCCTCTGGCAGGTTTGCCGAGTGCACGTCGTTCCTGGGGAGGCTCTATGCCATGATCTATGCTGTTGCGCAGGATATGCATCAGAGGATCCTTGAGTTTTTCAAGGATCTTCTTCTCAAGTTCGATCTCCTGGCCTTTTATGTCCAGAGTCACTTCCTTGCCGAGGCTTCTGGCAATTTCACGTGCAGCGAGAGGAAAAGCATCAAAAATATAGGCGCAGGGCAGCATGAGGAGAGACTGTGCGTCTTCGATCAAGGTGTCTATGAGGTTGTTGGCGGTGATTGACTCCTGATCCACGCGATGCTGGAGACTTGCAAGCGATGCCTGGATCTCCCGCAGCGTTTGAGCATCAATCGTGCGTTCAGAAAGCTGCAGCAGTATCTCCTTGAGTGTCGCATGTGTTTCCTGCAGCACCTGCTTGACCGTGATGAGATTCTCAGCGGTACGCAGCAACTTGTCCATTCGTTGGCTTGCTACCCGGATCGTGGCGGCAATCGGTTGCTGCTGGGATACCTGCTGAGCTATCGTGTGCCGGTGTTCCTGATGAGCTGGCAAAAATGGCGCAGCTTCAGTTCCTTCGCTCTGGCTCACTCCAGCCTGTTGCAGTTGTTCCTGCTGTGTCCCTGTTTCATGAACAGATGCCGGTCTTGGGTGTTCCTTCGGGGGAGCAGCCTGATGCTCGGCTGGAGCAGTATCAGTTGCAGTCTGCTCGGGTCCTGCATACTCATGCTCCAGCATGGAGGACATGGGTCTCTTCAGGATTTTCTCAGCCTTTGCCAGTGCAAGATCATTGCGAAGAAGCCCTTCAAGCCCGGCAGCGAGGTCGGATAGGATATTCGGACCAACCACCTCTCCTGCAAGCATCTTTTCGACTGCCTGCAGCGTCGCATGGAGTGCATCCAGAAGCTCTCCGGAAACCAGGACTTGCTGGTGCTGCAGGGCTGCAAACGCACTTTCCATGGAATGACAGAGATATTCTATGTCCTTCAGATCGACTGCGCGTGCAGCGCCCTTGAGACTGTGTGCAGCTCTGAACGCCTCCTCAATGATGGCTGTATCAATGCTTCCGTGCGCCTGTTCCATGGCAATCAGAGAACCGGCAATTGTGCGCACATGTTCCTGCGATTCGAGAGCGAATGCTGTCCGCAGCTGCTGCAGGAACTCTTCCTGATTGATCATGATCGGCCTTCCGGAGTCCGCCTAGAGTTGGTAGCGCTCTATCAGGGACTTCAGTCTGGCGCTGAGATCCTTGATCGAATTGACGGCCTGCTCCAGATTGCGAGCCGCCTCGACATTCTGTGTGCTTGCTGTCTTGATGTTATCCATTGCCATGTTGATCTGGTCGATGCCCGTGAACTGCTGTTCGTTGGCATAGGTAATCTGATGGATGAGCTGAGTGCTGCCTGTGATCGAGTCGGCAAGGGTCCGGATGGCTGCATTTACTTCCTGCGATCTCTGAACACCACTTGCAACTTCCTTGTTCCCCTGTTCTGTTGCCATGATGGCGCTTGAAGTCGCTTTCTGAATATCGGAAAGTATCTTTCTGACCTGCCGGGTCGACTGCTTGGATTGCTCAGCGAGCGATTTGACCTCCTGTGCAACGACGGCAAAGCCCTTACCATGTTCTCCTGCCTTGGCAGCCTCGATAGCGGCGTTCACTGCCAGCAGATTTGACTGCTCCGCAATGTCATCCACTGCTGCGATGATTTCAGCAATTGCCTGGCTCTGTTCGCTCAGATTGAGGATGGACTGCGCAATCTTCTCCATCTGGTCCCGTATGCGGGTAATGCTGTCAGACATCGACCCCAGCGAGGAAAGCCCTTCCTTGCTGATTTCGGAAGTATGGGCTGTAGCCTCGGTCACATTGCGGGCGAGGTCTCTGGTGGTTTCCGCAACCTGACGTATTTCCTCGGCCGTTGTCGCGGTCTCTGCAACCGATGCGGCGGTTTCGCTGGCTGATGAGCTGAGCTGGGCGCTGGTAGCACTTATTTCATTGGATGATGTGGCGAGATGCAGCACCATCTGACTCATTTCTGCAATCTGCGTCTTGAAACTCGTGAGGAAATGTTCAAATGCCTCAATGAGTGTACCTATTTCATCCTTGCGGCGGTCGCCGAGCTCGATGTTCTGCAGGTTGCCCGACGCTACGGTCTTCAGATTCGCAATGAGCCTGTGGAGGGGACGCACTATGTTTTCCCCCATTATCAGAGCAATCAGCACGCCGAGTACCAGAGCTGCAACATTGAGAATGACGGTCAGGACAACCGTATTCCGAAGTATTGTCTGCATTTCTTCGTAGTGGCTTCTTGCCCTGTCCATGGCAAGACGATCGAGCTCGGCAGCCTGTTCCTGCAATACGGTGAGCAGCGGTTGCACACTTCCGGAATGGTAGGCGAGCATTTCTTTTATATTTCTTGCTCTCTTGAATGTGATCATGGTTTCCAGCGCAGGCGCAAGATTCTGCGCAGTCTCAGCCAGCATGGTGCGTGTCTGACGACCTTTGTCGGTTTCCAGTCTGGCGGTAGCGGCCTCGAGATTGCTCTGTATGCCGGCAAGGGATCTGGTTATTGCAGCAGAGGCATTTTCGGTGTCCTGAGCAGATGCTGCATCGAGGAGTGCCATTAGATTGAGTTCAAGCTCCGCACTCTGGTATCGTGTATCCAGTGCAAGCTGGACTACAGCGAGGTTGTTCTCATACATGCTCCTGGCCGCTCTGCCAGTATTTTCGAGCGATATGATCGACAGGATTCCCAGTCCCGTCATGAATATGAATACCAGTCCAAAGGCAATGATCAGTTTGATGCGGATTTTCAGGTCTTTGAACATGACTGGCTTTCCTCCCTCAATTCTTCTGAACTGCAGTTTCGAGTATGCTGAACATGGCTTTCGGATCGAGCAGCACGAGACCATGGGGCCCCATGCCGGCACTACATTGTGTCACTCTGCTGTTCTGAGCTGCAGGATGCTGCTGGAGAGCATTCCGTGGCAGATTTCTGATGCGCCTGATGCCTGCACAGGCAAAAGCCACCACTTTCTCTCCTTCTGCAAGTACAATGAGAAAGTGCAGTTCCTCTCGAGATGGCTGAAGGCCGAGCAGCATTGCCAGGTCGATCACCGGAACGATTTCACCTCGAATGTTGACGATGCCTCTATAGGGGGCAGGCAGCCCTGGCACAAAGGTCAGCGGCAGCGTATTGCGAAGCGCTTCTCTGGTCTGCTCTATGGGAATGGCAAATGAAGACCCATTGAGCGTGAATTCAAGGCATGTGAATGTCTCATCCTCTACAGCCGGGGCAGGTGGTGACTTTGCAAGCTCGCGGGCTCTTTTCCTGAGCAGCGTGGCAGACTGCAGGGCCGGGGAGCCTTCCTGGTGTTTCTCATCCTTCATCATACTGTTGCAGCAATGCCTTGATCATGGATGTCATCGCACCGGCTGGGATACCCTCCGAGCCTGGCACTGGATCGTTCTCTTTCATTTTCGACAGAAAATACAGGGCATTTGAGTATTGTTTGCGCATTACGTCATAATTGCCCAGGCCGGCAGCGCATTCTGCAAGGGCAACATACCCGACAATGCTGTCTGGCTGGAGAAAGAGCAGTTTCTGAAGATCCTCGGAAGCGGATCTGTAATCTTTCGTATTCATGCTCACGACCGCCCGGTAGTAATAGAGGTCGGCTTCCGCTGGCTGTTCAGTAATGAGGTGGCTGAGCTCGTCCCATGCCTCGGCGTATCGACCCAGATCGGCCAGCGCACGCGCATGACTGGCGGAACGGCCGGATACTTCGGGGGGTAGGGGATCGTTTGCCTTGTTCTGATTGTTGTCGTCAGACAAGGCAGGACTGCCATTTATATCCTTGCTCGTCCTCTCATGGCCCATGCTATGCCCGGATACATGATGCTGGGTCGGGGCCTCCTTCAGGTCCATCCTGCCGGAAGGATCTGGCGTCAGCGGTCTGGCCTTCTGTCTCAAGAGGGAAGAGCTGACGTTGGTCCTGTCACCCAGCCTGTCCTTCGGAGGAACAGCTTGCAGGGTTCCCCATGTCCTGTTGCCCGACAGGACAAAAATGCTGCCCTTTCCGGAGATCAGAGGTCTGAAACAGGAATCATTGAGCGTCCAGGATTCGCTTGGTCCTACTACAAGTACTCCTTCCGGGTCCAGCAACCGTGCAAATCTGTGCAGAAGACCATGAATCTGGGGTCTGTTGAAGTAAATCGCTACATTGCGACAGAGAATGAGATCAAAGCTCCTGCCGTCAACCAGACTTCCACTCCAGTCGGAAGCATGGAGATTGAGTTCGCCAAATGTGACAAGCCTTGCAATGGATGCATCGAGCTGGTAGCGCTGAAGATGTGGCAGTACTGGAACCTGGGGGGTGCTCTGGAATATAGGCGTGAAATAGCGGGAACGGACTTCCTCGGACATCCCACGGAAGGACCACGCTCCATAGATGGCCTTTCGTGCGAAGGCCAGAGATTCAGGGTTGAGATCTGTGGCGAGAATGGAGATATCCCACTGTTCATCCGCCGTAAGACACTCGCTGAGGGTAATTGCCAGAGAATATGCTTCTTCTCCCGTACTGCAGCCTGCAGACCAGCATCGAATCTGCCTTCTGTTGGCTGTGGCAGGATTCCGTCTGCGCAGGTGCGGAATGAATACCTCTCTGACCCATCGGAAATGTTCGGGATGTCGAAAGAAATAGGTTTCGCTCACCGTGCAGTGGGGCACCACGATGCGCATGACGTCATGTTCCATGGGAACTTTGCAGCAAAGCCTTATGGCGTCCTCAATTGGGAGGCTCGTATGCATGGCGAGCTCCCTGACTGCTCTGGAGAGCGCAGAGATATGGACTGTGCCTCGCTTTATTCCAAAATTGTGGAGGAGTGAGAGTTCCAGCTGTTCCTGCCAACGCGTGATCAGGGGATCAATGTCGGTATACTGACCCAGCTGATCATGCTTCATGTCTCTGTCACTCCCCTGAGATAGCCTGGACGGATGCAGCAGGGTGGTCCTGCAGTTCTTCCGCAAAGAAGGCTCCTGTATCATAGAGCATCGCCAGATTGTCCGCGAATTTCACGATGCCCGAGATCATTGATATCCCTGGAAGAATCGCTTCCGCATCATGGAAAGTCGCTTCATCCAGATGCACGACGCCGGCTACTTCCTCAACATGGAGCACGAGCTTCTTTCCGTCAATCGCAATCATGATGAACTGATGGCTGGGATCGATCTCTGTGGCGATGTGTTCGCACTTCATGCGCATGTCGAGCACAGGCACTATCTGGCCGTGAATATTCACAACACCTTTAATAGTGGGGAGCGATTGGGGTACCGGTGTCACTTCACATGCGGGATAGATATAGACTATGTCATCGACATCGAGGCAGTAGAAGCGATTGCCCGTGCGGAATACACATGCCTGCCTTTTGGGTCGGGATTGGTCGTCGGGCTTGTGAGATGAAGATGCTGATGCAGCCATGGCAGCCACGGTTTCATTCGACTATGATGGTGAGGTCAGGGAAGGCCTCCTGAAATGCCTCCAGGGCGCGCCGGCGTATTCCCTCGAGTACCACTGTGTTGAGCGCAGAGCATGCAGGACACTGGTAGGGCAGCAGGCCGGTCACCAGAGCGATCAGAAGTGTGTTTTCTTTCTGGCTGTAGGTGATTTTCTCGACCAGGCCGAGGTCGGCAATGGGAACATCAGATTGGGGTTCCCGTACTTTCGCGAGAGTCTCGTCAATCTTCTTTTTCATCTCGGGGTCCATGATAGCCTCCTCTGGTGAGCACCACGATCGAGAGCAGGATCCTGGCGCCCGCATCCCTCACGCTGGAAACAGGTAAAGCTGTCACAGGCCGGTTTCCCTCTTCCAGCCCTTCAATACTACCTGAAATACTCCGCGCATTGTACCATGAAGGCTTCGAGATTTCGTTCTATGTTGCCGTTCTTTGGCCGCAGGAACAGGAAGAATGCCTTGTTCTCGTCAAAGCAGGTAAAGTGGACAAGGGTCTCTGGTTCCGGCATTGCCTGCAGCGTACGATGCAGGGCATCACGAAGATCAGCATGTCTCCATGCAAGTGTAAAGGTTTTGCCTCCACGCTCGACTTCTTCAGTTTCCATCTCCTCGAAGCCATCGATTTTTGCTTTTCGCAGATGCTGCTGCTCAATGATATGACCTTCTCCCGCAAGTCTGCGGTCGGTGAACAGATTCAGATAGAAACGATCCGAGCTTCCGATGAGAAGAGAGATAGGCATGTAGAGAAGCGAGTGACGCGGGAAGAAAGTAAAGGTTCCCTTTGCCTCTTTCCATGGTTCACGGAGCTTGTACTTGATGTGGTAGCCTATGGCGCCACCGATATTGACATACTCGGTATCTCTGGGTTGGAGAATGTTCTCAGCCTGCGTCGACATGCGCTTGCCGAGCCAGCGATTCTTTTTCACGCCAAGGAAATAGTTCAGTGTAGCGCCGACACCAAGCAGCACCAGTGCAGTAAACAGGAATGGATTCATTTTTGACTGCCTTTCTTGAGGAAGTATTCTACGAGTGATGCCATGCCTATGCGGACAAGGTCTTCACGTGATCCGATGCCCTCGCGAGTAAAGTCAAAATCGAATCGGGTCAGCCTGGCAAGCTGCGGAGCCAGCTCCCAAGCTGCATCCGACACTCCCTGCTTGTTGACACAGAGTGCTTCAAGAGGAAGGCCGAATTTGTCAAGCTCATCCTTGATTCGCACTGCCTCCGATACCGAGAGCTCATCCGGATTGACAATCACTGACATGAAACTCTTTTTCGTGAAGAGTGTGGCGAGCGCGGCAAGCCGTTTACGGATAGTGGTGAGTGTGCCATATACCCTGTCGTCTTCCTTGTCTACACAGCTTTCTGCAATCGGTGAAACAGGATTGATCTGGCTGATGGTGTTTCGTTTCTCCAGGATGCGCTCACGCAGCTTGATGAGCTCCGTGACCCACAGTTTCGAGATGAAGGGCAATGAGAGGAAACGCAGCGAGAGGGCGGTTGGCGGGGTATCGAACACCACGTACTCGTAGTTCGGAGCCAGATGACAGTGCACATCCTCAATGGCCCAGAGGACGGCATATTCTTCCGTACCTGGAGAGTACTTCAGAATATTGAAGAAGGAGTCGAGGTTCAGCGTAAGATTGTAGGAATAGTTTTCCTTGAGCTGGCGCCTGGCGTCTTCCAGGTATCGCTCTACCCACGAAGAGAGGCTCACCTCCATTGCATCGAGATTGGGTTCAACAGTACGGGGCTTGCTGTCAAGTCTGGCAGAAAGGGCATCTCCCAGATTATGCGCAGGATCGAGAGAAGCAATGAGCACCCGCTTGCCCATGCGTGCAAGTTCGAGCGCGAATGCACTTGAGAGCGTTGTCTTGCCTACGCCCCCCTTGCCCAGGAAAAATACCGTATCTTTCATGACAATTCCTCTCAGTCTATCTGCAGCATATCCATGAGCGTCGCAAGCGGATCCTGCGAGAGATCGGTGCGAGAAAGCAGAACAGTGAGTTCACGCTCCATGTACGGCAGCAACTCTATGGCGATCGGTGCCGGTGGAGAAGGCAATCCTGCAAAACCACCCAGAATCAGCAAGGCGAAGATGTTTTCAAGCTCCTTGAGCTCGAATTCAATGATATTGGTTGCCTTCTCACGATTCACCTGTACGGCTGTCAGATATGCCTGTTTGAGAATGTGTTTCAGTTTGCGTACCACAAGAACTCCTCCGGGGTGCCATTGGAGCTGGCTGCCTGCACTCCGTTCTATGCAAAATATACTATACAGCGATCTTCCGTGCCGGGCAAGGCAGCATGGAGAAAGCTCAGGGATGCATTCCCCCATCCAGGATGCTGCATGGTTTCTGCTAGACATGGAAAAGGCCGGATGGCATACACCGTCCGGCCTTTCGTGATGCATACTGATCAGACGTTCAGGCAGATCATGCCTTCGCGGGCTGTCCCTTCCAGTTCTTGAGGAAGCTGTTGATCATGATGAAGTTGAGGATGAGCATGAACAGGGTGATGGCGCCAACGACTGTACCAGTGATGACATTCATCGACTTGCTCATATCCCTGAAGAAGACGGGGATGATGGTGACTTCATACCAGATGAGCGCCGAGGTCACGGTTACCCACAGGAAGATGCCGGGGATGATGACGGAGGCCACATAGGCGGGATTCAGCTTGCGCTTGACCCATACGGCAACCGTCAGCATGACCACCGAGGCGAGCAGCTGGTTCGCCCCGGAGAATGCCGGCCACAGAACGGTATAGCCGCCAGAGCGTGCAAGGAAGATACCCACGAACGCGATCGTAATGGATGCAACCCACTTGTTCTCGAAGAACTTGTAGAGGCCGGGGTTCTTTTCCTTGAGCGGCAGGGCCATCTCCTGGACGAGGTAGCGGCCGAGACGGTTGGTGGTGTCCAGCGTGGTCAATGCAAAGGTCGAGACCCAGACTGCCGAGAACAGGGTCATGAAGCTCATGGGCAGGAAGGGCAGATTGGTGCTGACCATCTTCGCGAAGGACTGCACAAAGCGGCCAAGAGCTGGGGTAGTCATCAGTTTGTCGCCGAGGGCAGCAGAACCAAATGCAGCGATTGAGGTTACAACGAGGGTCGACAGGAAGCCCTCAGTCAGCATGGCACCGTAGCCTACGAACAATGCATCTTTCTCTTCCTTGAGCTGCTTGGAGCTGGTACCGGAAGCGACCAGTGCATGGAAGCCGGACAGTGCACCACATGCAATGATCAGAGGTACCGTCGGCCAGAATGGCGAGGGCTGCAGTGCTCCCGCAGGACCGATCAGTTTTGCACTGAAGCTGGTGAAAGCCGGAATCGAGGTGAACGGAGCTGCGCTGATCAATGCGGAAATACCACCAACAATAAGACCAAAATACAGGAAGAACGAGGACAGATAGTCACGAGGCTGCAGCAGCAGGTTGACCGGCAGCGTGGATGCAAGAACAATATATACAAATATAATCAGGAAATAGACATCCTTGCTCCACTTGACAGGGAACTTGTCACCAGCCCAGAACGCGATGATGACCAGCACGATACCAATGATCGAGCCCCAGCCGAGGCCGAGCTTGGTCTTGTACATGAAGTAGCCTGCAATGACCGCAGCTATGCAGAAGAATACGAACGCCCAGAAGACACGGCCATCTGCAGCGAACTGACCTGCGACGATGTCACCGAATGCCGCTACGACCAGAATGCAGAGGAAGAGCGTAAACCAGCCAAAGGTCTTGCCGGCTTTCTTTCCGATCAGGTCCTGGGCGACAAACTGCACCGACCGTCCATCGTAGCGGACTGATGCTGCGAGTGCCAGATAGTCATGGATGGCGCCAAGGAAGATGTTACCCAGCCAGATCCACAGCAGGCCGGGAAGCCATCCCCAGGCGACTGCCATAGCCGGACCGGTGATGGGGCCAGCACCAGCAATCGAAGCGAAATGGTGGCCAAACAGGACGTACTTGGATGTCGGCACATAGTCGACACCATCAGCCAGCCTCTTGGATGGCGCTTCCGGCGCCTCCCCGCTCTTGAGCACCTTGTCCCTGATTACCTTTCCATAAATGAAATAGAAGGCCAGGTAGATGCCAAGCGCGATAAGAGCAACCAAAGTTGACATGAAGCCCTCCTCTGAAACGATTGGATACACCATTCTAGATTCAATATATGTCATCAGTCAAATGGTTTTTTATACTTTTGCAGCGGCAGGGGATCCTCAGTGCATACAGGTGCCTGCACTGCATATTCATCCAGCTGCCGGCTTGTGGACGGCAGGATTTGCTCCTAGAATCAAAGCAGGAGAGTCCATGCATCTTTCTGCAGGCCCGACTGAGCTTGATGCCGGATTGTTCTGGGTTGGATCCCATATACTGAACGAGCGGCTTCAGACCAATATCTATCTCCTCAAGACTGGTGGAACAGCCGTGCTGTTCGGCCCAGGATCCGTGCTGATGGTGCCCGAGGTCGTCGACAATGTAGAGAGAATTGCGAGCAGCAGCGCTGTTACCCTTGCAGTGATTCAGCAGCCTGATCCCTGCCTCGTCTCGGGAATCGCGCTGTTCGAGAGGGCAGGGTACCGCTTCAGAATTGCCACAGCGAGTGCGCTGTGGGGGGCGTTGCGCGCATTCGGAGCGCTGTCCTCACCGCTCTTCGTAGATGATCTTGGATGGAAACTCGATGCCGGCCAGGGGAACGTCCTGGAATGCGTGCCCATGCCATATGTGACGAGTCCCTATGCATTCGCGGTCTACGATCCTAGAAGCGGCACCCTTTTTTCGGGCGATCTCTTCTCGACATTCAGCAGGGAAGTGATGCTGCATTCCTCTCCTGAGCTGCCTGCAGAAGCCATGCGCCGCTATCATGCACTGATGGTTCCCTCGGGAGCTGCGCTCACTGCGGCTCTTGAGCATCTGAAGACCAGAAAGATTCGGAGAATCTGCCCGGCTCATGGGCCTGTAATTCCTGACTCCCAGGTTGCTGCTGCATTCAATGCACTGGAAGGCCTGACATGTGGAGAGTTGCTCTCCGACATGGCACAGGAAGGCCGTATTGCTGCTCATTCCGAAAAGCTCAGGCTCA
This sequence comes from Spirochaetaceae bacterium, assembly GCA_026418115.1. Classification (GTDB taxonomy): domain Bacteria; phylum Spirochaetota; class Spirochaetia; order Treponematales; family Rectinemataceae; genus Rectinema. The sequence continues at coordinate 20,820 of JAOABY010000020.1, forward strand.
TTGGCCCTGGCTTCAGAAGCAGACCTCATGCTTCCGATGAAGAACACGCCGAGATCAACCGCCTTCTGGGGGAAATAGAGCGACTTCGCAGAATCAACGAACAGCTGAATCGCACGATAGAGATTTCGAGGAACCGCTCAATCAGGGACTCTCTCACCGGGCTCTATGAAGAGGAATTCTTCAAGTCGCTGGTTGAAGAGGAAGCAGCTCTCTCTGCACAGGACAGGGAGGGCAAGATGTATGCGCTTGGCGTAATCGGTATTGACAATGATCTTGCCATGCTGGAAAGCAGATACGGATCAGATGAGGTTGATCAGGTGCTGCGCGGGGTCGCGTCGGTAATAAACCGTCATATGCCGGCAAAGGGGCTTGCAAGCCGCCTTCATGGTGCCATGATGGGAGCATGGGCGGGCTTTGCCTCTCTGGAAGAAGCAGTGGCCATGTTCGACAGAATTCGCTATGACGTGAGCAATTCAAAATCCTTCGTAGAACCGATTACCATTTCGGTCGGGATGGCGACAGTAGGAGAATTGATACCTGCTCATGCAGACCTTACCAGACTGGCAACCGCTCTCATTGATCTCGCGATCCAGCGCATGCGGCTCGCACGAACACGAGGTGGCAACAACATCTGCTCCATGACAAGCGTGCCATCACTGGAGCAGAGAGGAGGCAGAGGGCGCATCCTGCTCATCGATGATGATGAGACGAACAGAGGCATACTGGCAGTGCTGCTTGGCAATGAGGAGTATGAAATCCTGCAGGCATCAGATGGCTATCAGGCACTGGAGAAAACAGAGCAGGAATCGGTCGATGTCATCGTGACTGAACTCATGCTTCCCAAAATGGATGCTTTCCGGCTGAAAGAGCTGCTCAAGGCTGCATCCTCAACCAAGGATATTCCAGTCATTGTCATTTCACATCTCAAGAATGAAACCTCCGTGCGTCGCGCATACGGGCTCGGTATAAGCCATTATCTTCAGAAACCCATTCTTCCGGAGGAACTCCTGGGCATCATCAGGAATCTCATTCCTGCAAGGGGCGGCTGATGAATTTCCCTTCCGAGCTCATCCTGCTGTCCTGTCTCGTGCTGTTCTGGCTTGACATCATGGTGATGGTGTCGGTACTGCTCAATAAGACAAGGCTCCTGATGCAGCAGGCGGATCGTGATCGCCAGTTGCATGAGCTTCCCAGCCTGTTTGCCGCTGGAGGCGGATCAAGCAGTCAGAGAGCGGCAAAGCTGCTCAACAACATCCTTTTTCTGACCCAGAATCTTCAGTTGGGGCAGGATCGCAAGGCAAAAGTATTCAATCGGAAAGCACTCGAACGATTCGAAAAGGTCCAGTTGCGGCGGTTGCGGCGGGGAAGCCGTATGGACCGGATGGATGCAGCACGTCAGCTTTCGGCACTTGGTACCGAAAAGGCAAGGCTTGCAATCGAACTCGCAGTGCTCAGAGAGCGTCACTATCCAACCAGGCTCTATCTTGCCAATGCGCTGTCCGACATGCATGACCTCCGTTCCATTCCGGCTCTGGTGGCAAGCCTGCATGGAGCGCATTTCTGGTATCGCAGCAAGGTGAACATGCTGATCGCTTCCTATGGCATGGATGCGCTGCTTGCCCTGCGGGATCACATGGACTGCGAGGATATCGAGATACGGGAGCTGCTGGTGGATCTGGCCGGGGTCATAGTTTCAGCCGACCTGCGTGACTACCTTGCAGCGCTGGTTCGACAGGCGCCGATGGAAATAACCCGGCTTGAGAAGCTGGAACAGAGCCTGCCTGAGCGCTGCTGTTTCTATTGTGAACACGGCAGGAAAAAGTCTGATGAAATGCATCGTCACTGCCGTTTCAAGGGCATGGTCGACAATTCATTCCGTTGCCTGCGATATCGGACCCTGGTCACCAGCATTGCGCCTGCTGCGAGCTTTCGGCGACTCCTTGGTAATGCAGTCACCACACTCGAAAAATTCTTTCCTTCAGTTCTGGATGATCCTGTCTACCTTGAACATACGGACAAGGTTGTTCGCGATGCTGCCATACGGGCACTGGGATCGGGCTCGGGGGAGCGGAATGTTCGCAGACTGGTTGCCTTTCTGGGTGATGATGCCTCTGCTGCATCAGCTCGTGCCGGTCTCAGGACCTTGCTGGATAGGCAGCCCCGGCATATTCCTCTCGTCGCCCGCATCTTCGAGAGCTCTACCGGAACGCTGCGTTCGAGACTTGCCGACGTGCTCTCGAACAGGATCGAGTACATCATCGGCAAGCTGGGCAGCCGTGAGGCAAATTTTGCCGCGGGAGTGCTGCATGAGCTCATCAGCATGCAGAGGGTGTCGGAGCTCGTTGAGTTCCTGAAGCACAATCGCGACAGAAATCTTGAATATAAGCTGCTCGGTCTGCTCGAGAGCAGGCTCACCGACAGCGAGGCTCTGCGCCGTGAATGCTGTCTGTTCCTTCCTGATCGATTGCTTGATCGGCTTGGTCTTGCCCGAATCGTGCCGCCAGCCAGAAAGAGAGAAGAAAAGCTCGACAGAAAAATGGTGCGCAATCTCGTGTATATCCTTATTGGAGCAGTGGTGCTCTTCCCACTCCTCTATGTGCTTCGCTACTACGATTCCTTCACCAGCATGCCACTGCTGCTCAACCTCAGGTACTTCGTCTGGAACTTCAACAGGGACTTTGCGTTCTATGCGCTGACGGTGAATGCTGTCTACCTGGCGCTCATGGCTCTCTCGGCACTCAATATCCGCAAATCTGCCCGCCTGTGGGAACTCAAAACCATGAGCATGCTCTTCAAGCCGCGGATGCTGCCCTCGGTGAGCATCATCGCACCGGCATACAATGAGGAGAAGACCATCATCGAGAGCGCGAACTCGCTCTTGAATCTCAAATATCCCGACTATGAACTCGTCATCGTTAATGATGGCTCGAAAGACAATACTCTCCAGACACTGATCGAATATTTCAGCCTCAAGAAGACCGATTTCCGCTTCGAGCCCCGCCTCAAACACTATCCCGTGCGAGGCATTTACACCAATCCGAACCTTCCCAGGCTCATTGTCGTCGACAAGGAAAATGGCGGTAAGGCCGATTCTCTGAATGCGGGGATCAACATCGCATCCAAGGAGTATTTCTGCGGTATTGATGCCGACTCGCTGCTCGAGCCTGAGGCGTTGCTCAAGATCGCTTCGCTTACGCTCGATCATGGCGTCGAGACACCTGCGCTTGGCGGGAATGTGTTCCCCATCAATGGCTGTCGCGTCGATCATGGCAGCATCGAATCGATTGGCCTTCCACGGCGCTTCCTTGCACGCGTGCAGCTCGTGGAATACATGAGGGCATTTATGTGTGCGCGGCTTGGCTGGGATTATCTGAATGCATTGCTCATCATTTCAGGCGCCTTCGGGCTTTTCCGCAAGGAGAGGGTAGTTGCAGTGGGAGGCTATCTGACAAGCAGCGGCCCCTACCAGCGTGATACCGTTGGCGAAGACATGGAACTCGTGGTTCGTCTGGCCCGCCACATGCGCGAACACAAACTCAAGTACCGTATTAGTTATGCATACAACGCCAACTGCTGGACCGAAGTGCCGGAGGATCTGACGAGCCTGCGAAAGCAGCGCAACCGATGGCATCGGGGTCTCATTGACATCATGCATGTACACCGGAAAATGCTGTTCAACCCGCGCTATGGGCCTGCCGGTACCCTTGCCATGCCGTACTACCTGCTCATCGAGATGATAGGGCCTCTCTTTGAAATACAGGGCTACCTCATGGTCATTCTGGCAGCCCTGTTTGGCATGCTCAGTTTCAGGCTGGCTCTTCTGCTCTTTCTCACCGCCGTACTCATGGGCATTCTCGTTTCCATGATGGCGGTGCGCATCGCAGAACATCATGCAGGGTACTTCGGCTACCGTGAAACACTGACCATGCTCTGGACCGCTTTTATTGAAAATTTCGGACCTCGCCAGATGTTCTCGATATGGAGGGTCTTCGGTTTTTTGAATGCCATGAAAAAACCGGTTGGCTGGCAGAAATTCGATCGCATAGGGTTCGGGAAATCTGCTGCTCCCCAGCAGAAAGCGGACACCCGTAAGGATCCGAACACACCGCAGCCTGCAAAGAGTGGCGCGGGCAGCAGCGGGAGGTAGACGTGGTCTCCAGAAGACGACACTTTTCCAAACTCGCCATTCTCTATGCTGCAGCCATTGGCGCAACAGTACTGTTTCTGGCGCTCACGCTCTTTCCTTTTGTGGCATGGGCGCTGAAGCCCTACCGACCACTCGATATCTGGGTCATGGACAAGACCGTACCCTATCCTGACTATCGCAAGCATGCCGGCTTCTTCTGGCTGCTGAAAAATGAAAAATTCTCTCCTCCGGGCAGTACCCGACTCTATGATGAACGTACTGACTACTTTGGCTTTCATCCCACCACATGGCAGAGCTGGGATCTCGTATCATTCCCAGGGACTGGCCGCAAACCCGATGTGATTTACATCACCGATACCTATGGCGTGTACCTTGATGACTACATGGAGCGATATGTTCCCAAGGAACGCTCCACCCTCATCCATGGAGGCCTTACCACTGAGGACTACCGCCTCATCCAGCAGTCTCTTGGCGAAGGCACTACCATCATCGCCGAGTTCAATACCGCCAATGCACCCACCAATGCGGATGACCGCGAGCTGTTTGGACGGCTCATGGGATTGCGGTGGAACGGCTGGATCGGTGCCTATTACGACAACCTCTCCCGTGATGCCGATATTCCTGTGCTTGTCGTCGATACCTGGGAAAACTCGAAAGGGACTCCATGGCGATTTTCCGGGCGGGGTATTGTGCTGCTCAATGAGAGAGAAGGAAAGGTGGAGGTGCTTACTGAAAAGGAAGACCTTGGCGCATCCGGGATGAAAATCGTATTCAACGCAGAATATGCAGCGCAATTGGGCATAAGAGGTCCAGTTTCCTATCGATACTGGTTCGAGTTTGTAGAGCCCGAGCCGGGTGTTGATACCATCGCGCAATTCAGGATTGATCTTACCAGCAGGGGTCTTTCAAAACTTGATGCCCTCGGGCTGAAAACCACATTCCCGGCAGTGCTCAGGATGCAGACAGAGCAGTATACCGCCTGGTATTTTGCAGGGGACTTTGCCGACAGCCAGTTCAAGGGAACACCCTTCCGAATGGCTGGTATCCAACGCATCAAGAGCCTGCTTGCTGATGATGCTGCCGACAACAACAGCTATTTCTACTGGAAAGCCTATGTGCCGCTCATGCGCTTCATCCTGAGAGCTGCCGAGCAGAAGAAGAATCTCATCCGACAGCAGGAGCCGCCGGCGACTCCGCAGGTCACGGTCCGGGCTGTTCGTACCGGCTTTGAGCTTCTGACCTCGGATGGAAAGTGGAAACCTCTGTTCATCCGGGGCGTCAACCTTGGCGTAGCGGAACCCGGCAGGTTCTTTACTGAATTTCCTTATGAGACAGCGACCTATCTCAGATGGCTCGAGATGGTGGGGCAGTTGGGGGCCAACAGCATCCGTGTCTATACCCTGCTGCCACCTGAGTTCTACAGGGCGCTCAGACTTTATAATAAAGCGCACCCGGAGACACCGCTTCTGCTCTTCCAGGAGCTCTGGCCTGAAGAGCATCCGCCTGGCAATGATTACCTTGAGCCTGCATATCAGCGGGAGTATCTGCGAGAGATCGAGTATGGCATTGATGCGGTGTATGGGCGAGCCAATGTACCACAGCGCAAGGGGAGGGCCTGGGGCGTATACGCCACCGATGTCTCGCAATGGCTGCTGGGCTGGCTTGTGGGACGCGAGCTCGAAAGTGCGGAAGTACTGCAGACCGATGCCAATCACCGTGGTGCTACCTACAGCGGCAAGTATGTCAGTGCCGGTCCTGAAGCCTCACCTACCGAGGTATGGCTTGCGGAATCACTTGATGCGGTGGTATCGATCGAGGTGGAGCGCTACGGCAAGCAGCATCCGGTAGCCATCGTGTCCTGGCCAACCCTCGATCCACTTGAGCATGATACCGAGTGGGACCCCGTCACTGGCAAGAAGAACCGATGGAATGACCGGGCGAGCATCATGGTGGAGCATCTCGAGATGACCGATGCCATGAAGGCGGGAATATTTGCCGCGTACCACATCTATCCCAACTATCCTGACTTCATCGTCAACGAGCCTGCCTATGATGCATACCGAGATCAGTATGGCATCCTGCGCTACGGCGGATACCTTCAGCAGTTCATCAAAACTCACAAGCGGTATCCGGCTCTTGTGGCGGAATTCGGCATGGCAAACGGTGCAGGAGTCGCACACCTTGCCTCTGATGGGCTGCACCATGGCGGTATCGATGAAACCACCGCCGGAAGAGACATACTCCGCATGCTCGATGCTATCGAGCGCGAGGGATATGCCGGAGGCATCATTTTTGAATTCATGGACGAATGGGCAAAGAAGACATGGACTACCGAGCCGTTCAAGATTCCGTTTGACCGCCGTGTGTTCTGGCATGATGCTGTGGACCCCGAGCAGAATTATGGTCTGATAGCCAATGAGCCGATTCCTCCCGAGAAGCCGGCCCTTGTGCTGGAAGGCGAGGGGTATCTGCAGCGTCTTGGTATGGCGCATGATGCTTCCTATCTCTATCTCGATCTGGCGCTCAAGGACCCAGGGTTGCTTGACAGCCACAGAATTCTTGTCGGAATCGATACCTACCAGCGATCGTCGGGACAGCTTGAATGGCCTTACGGGCTTGGGCCGGCCGAGAGCGGGATGGAGTTTCTGTTGGAGATTACCGCATCATCTGTAACGCTGCGCGTCATTCCTTCCTATAATATTGCAAATTATCGCTACGCAACGAGCCTTCGCCGCGATGGTCTCTTCGAGGACATCGAAATGCTCGTCAACGGCAAGGTTGTCACCAAAGATGGCACCATCATCCCCGAGAAGCGGTTCAATTGCTCGCCGCTTCGCAAAGGCGCATTCGATGAGGCAGGAAATCTCTGGTATCTGGATGGCACTACGCTCCGTGTTCGCATTCCCTGGGGCAGGCTCAATGTCACCGATCCATCATCCTTGAAGGTGCTGCATGACACGAGGGTCAATATCGGCAGCCCCGGCATAGACATGCTGAGGACAACGACGACGGACGGTATCGTGGTGCAGGCACTGTCTCTGCTCAGAACCAACGGGCAGATTGATGGCCGTGTGCGCCCGAACATTTCGAACCCCTACCTTTGGGAGGGCTGGGAGATGGCGCCCCCCTACCGTGAACGCATCAAGAAAAGCTATCATATCGTTCGCGACAGATGGCTCCCCCTGGCGGAAAGGGAACGGAGCATGCTGCTCGATCATCTTTCACTGCGTTGAGGTAATGAGATGGAAGATCCCAGAATGAGAAAGCTCGCCAGGCTGCTTGTGCGGTATTCGACAAAGGTGCAGCCAGGCGAAAAAGTGCTGCTTGAAAGCGTCAATCCCGAAATCGATTTTGTTCGGATGCTGGTTGAGGAAGTACATGCAGCCGGTGGTCTGGCATTTGTTTCGCTGCGAGACAAGCGGCTCGAGCGCACTCTGTTTTCGGGCGGTGCAGAGGCTCAGTTTGAACTGCAGGCCGAGCTCGAGCGCGCCCGCATGGCGAAGATGGATGTCTACATAGGCTTTACAAGCCACCGCAATGCATACGCATGGTCTGACATTCCGGCAGAGAAGATGGATCTCTATAATCGGCATATCTGGAAGAAGGTACACATCGAGCAGCGAATTTCCCACACGCGCTGGGTGGTGCTGCGCTTCCCCTCGGCCGCCATGGCGCAGAGTGCAGGCATGAGCGAGGATGCCTTCGAACAGTTCTATTTCAATGTCTGCACCATGGACTATGCGAAGATGTCCGCTGCCATGGATGCTCTCGTGGAGCTGCTGCAGCGAAGCGACAGAGTGCGTGTCACGGGACCCGCCACCGATCTTTCCTTCTCCATCAAAGGTATGCCTGCCATCAAATGCGATGGCACCATGAACATTCCAGACGGCGAAGTATACACGGCTCCGCTGCGCGAATCGGTGAATGGGGTGCTCAGTTACAACACACCATCAGAAAAGGATGGATTCCGCTTTGAGAATATAAGGTTCGAATTCAGGAATGGACGGATAGTCCGGGCTGAAGCAAATGATACCGAGCGGATCAACCGCATTCTCGATATCGATGAAGGCGCCCGATACCTGGGCGAGTTTGCGTTCGGACTGAATCCCTTCATCACACGCCCTATGATGGAAACGCTCTTTGATGAGAAAATTGCAGGTTCTCTGCACATCACACCGGGCAACTCCTACGATGACTGTGACAATGGCAACAAATCAGCACTGCACTGGGATATCGTGCTCATGCAGGATGAGGCATCCGGCGGTGGAGAAGTCTGGATCGATGACGTGCTGATACGCAAGAACGGCATTTTTATGCTTCCCGAGCTCGAATGCCTCAATCCTGAGGCGCTGAAAGGTTGAACGTCAGTTCCTGTTCCCGCCCTGGCTGGTCATGAGGTCATTCGCCATCATTGCCAATCGCACCGACGGGGCAGTCTGACATTGCCTGCGTCGCTGCGGCCAGCGCTTCAGGCTCGGTAGGCTGGCTCATGACCACTGCTTTGTTGTCATCGGAAAGCTGAAACACAGCTGGTGCGGTTTCTGCACAGAGACCGCACCCGATGCAGGTCTCGTCGACATACCAGGAACCTGGCTCGTTGCCTTTCAGTCGCAAGGTCTTGTCTGCCATGGCAACCTCCTGTCCGATGCATCATCGTGAATGCATCTATATACAATATAATGAGGATTGGTCGGATTTTTCGGTAACACAGGTTACGGAAATACAAAAGGGCTGCCTTGCAGAGGCAGCCCTTTTGCTTCCTGCAGATCAGCAGGACAGATGGCGGAATGTATCAGTTGATCTTGACTTCGATGGCACGAGGTGTGGCTTCAGGCTTCTTCGGGAGCTGCACTTCAAGCACGCCATTTCTGAACCTGGCTTCGATTCTGGAAATATCCACGTCCTCGGGCAGGGTAAAGGAGCGGGCAAAGCGAAATTCGCGGCGTTCGCGGCGGAGCCACCTGCCCTTGCGGGACTCTTCCTTCTGCTCCTTCTTTGCAGTGGAGAGGACGAGCTGACCCTGCTGTACCTCAAGCTTGATATCCTTGTCGGTGAGGCCGGGGAGCTCTGCCTCCAGCACGTATTTGTCGCCTTCTTCATAGACATCGATGGCAGGCGACCTGAACCTCGGCATCATCCAGTCGTCATCGAAGAATCTCTCAATCAGGTCGAAAGGATTGTTTTCATAGAGTACCAGGCTGTTCATACTGTACCTCCTGTACTGATGGTGTGTTCGGCGGGTGGTGTCCTCACGGGATCCTTGCGCCCGTCCGGGGCCCTTTTCGGCGCCCATAAACATATATGCAAGAGCTGTGCCAAAACGCAGCCAAATTGCCAATAATTTTCAAGAAACCTATTTATTTATTGTTTTGTAAGGAAATAAAAATATTGCAAGCGGCTGGGTGGCTTAGGCAGACAGGGGTCTGCGAGGTAGCTGCAGCTCCGAGAAGGCGCTGGCAATGTTGCGGATCTGCACAGGCCTGACCATTGATGATCATGAGAAGAGTACCACTTTGCGACAATTGTATCATTTTTGCCGGACCTAATGTGTTATAAAGAAACACTGTTTTGTAGCGTTTTTCGGAAATGTTAATTTCTGGTGAATGTTTTTCTCTGGAACAGCCAGGCGTCGGCTTGCGGAAATTACGTATAAACCGTACAATAGCCATGTAAATGCATCACTACAGGAGGAATCCATGAAACGCATTGCCCTGGTGGCTATGGTGCTGCTTCTGGGTGTAACGCTTGCCTTCGGACAGCAGAAGGTTGGTGTATATACTACGCTTGAGGAGCCCCTGGCCAAGGAACTGTTTGACCTGTTCCAGAAAGAGACCGGCATTCAGGTCAACTGGCAGCGCCTTTCCGGCGGTGAGGTTGAAAGCCGTCTCGAGGCAGAGAAAGCCAATCCCCAGGCATCGATCTGGGTCGGAGGAGTCGGTCTCAATCATATAAGCGCCAAGATCAAGGGTCTGACAACCCCGTACAAGTCGAAGATGCTCGAGAACACGCCACCCCAGTTCCGTGATCCGGAAAACTACTGGGTTGGCCTCTATCTTGGTCCTCTCGCGTTCGTCACCAACAACAAGATCGCCAAGGAGCAGGGAATCGTGCCGCCCAAGTCGTGGGCAGACCTTCTCAAGCCCGAGTACAAAGGCAAGATCAGGATGGCCAATCCCACCACCTCAGGCACTGCCTATAATGTGATCACGACGCTGCGCTATGTATTCAAGAATGATGAAGAGAAGGTATTCGATTACCTGCGCAAGCTCGACAAGAACATTGACCAGTACACCAAGTCGGGTTCTGCACCCGGCAAGAGTGTGGCCATCGGTGAAATCCCCGTAGCCATCGGCTATGCGCACGATCAGGTCAAACTCAAGGTAGAAGGTGCCGATGTAACCATCACCATTCCCGAGGAAGGCACCGGCTATGAGATTGCCTCGATGTCGCTGGTGAAGGGCGGCCCGGACATGGTCAATGCGAAGAAACTCTACGACTGGATTCTCTCTCCCAAAGCGCAGGAAATCATCGCCAAGTGGTACGTAGTGCCACTCTCCAAGCTTGCAAAGAAGAATCCTGTTGCCTTCGGCATGGATGAAGTAAAGGCCGTCGATCAGGATATCCTCTGGGATGCAAACAACAAAGAGCGTCTGCTCAAACGCTGGGTCGACGAGATCGGATCCAAGCGCTGATCCTGCAATGCTTCGCATGCCGGAATTCCAGTTCCGGCATTGCACCTCGATCCGGACACCGGGCTGCCGTGCACATCATGAAATGCGGCGGTCCGGTGTTTTCTAAAGAAGGATGCAACTGTGTTCACCAGAAAGAAACTGATCCTGTTTGCGGTGGTATGTGCGCTCTTCGCGGCAGGTGAATTCTGGGTATTTTCCACCATCCGATCCAGCTACGAAAAGGACAGTCTCGCACAGCTGAAGACACTTGCGAAGGCGATGACCAGTGCAGCGCCAGTCCAGCCGGAAGAGATGGCTGCATGGCCTGACAGGCTTTCGTCCCAATATGCTGGTTCACGCTTCTTTCTCATCTCGGGCCTTCCGGGAGAAGAGGGCAGTGAGCTAATCGGTGGAGATCCCGAGCTCAGCCGATTCTGGTCGGATGAGCGCAACAGCGCACTTGTTGCTGAGGCAGTGGATACTGCATCGTACCTCGAGTTCTACGTAGCCAAGGATCCGCTGCTCATAGGGGGGACGCCGTATCGAGTCGTAGTGGCACCTGTGCCGGATGAGGAAGAGTCCGCAGCAAGGGCCCTGTTGATTATCGGAGCCAATGGCGCAGGTTATGTGT
>JAOABY010000021.1 GCA_026418115.1 Spirochaetaceae bacterium
GGCTGAAGATGTGTGCGCCATCCTCTCTGACGAGTTCATGGCCAAGGTGATGGCGGAGCGCGAGAAGGCTGCAGCAGCTGCCGCGGCTCCCGCTCCCGCACCGGCACCGGTTCCTGCTCCGGCACCCGAACCCGTTCCGCCTCCTGCTCCTGCACCTGCTCCGGAACCCGTGCCGGCACCAGCTCCCCAGCCCGCGCCCGCACCTGCCGAGGAAGCGCCGGTGTATGACATCGCTGCTGCCGCAGCCGCTGCCGATGCCATTGGCGAAGCCAACCGCAGAATGGCCTGGGCCCGCCAGATGGAGATCGGGAAGGATTATCCCTTCGAGTTCCGCAATGCCGAGACTTCGCTGGCTGCTGCCGAGATGGCCTACAGCGAGCAGAAGTATGTTCCCGCCAAAGCCCTCGCCGAGGATGTGTCCCGCATTCTCTCCGATGAGTTCATGGCCAGGGTAGTCGCCGAGCGCGAGCAGGCAGCCAGGGAAAAGGCCAAGGCTATACCAGCTCCCGAACCCGCACCGGTACCAGTTGTGGTGCCGCAGCCGGTGGCCGAAGTACCTGCCGTGCAGCCAGAGCCTGTTGCAGCACAGACAGTGGTAGAAACCGCTCTCCCTGCAGCTCCCAATGTCACGGAGCCACCAGCCTCACAGACCGAGATTCACGCGATACAGGTTCCCGTACTGCCTGCTCCCAAAGTCGCACTCACAGTCTCTCCCGAACGATTCAGCCCTGATGGCGACGGCATCAATGACATGCTGCGCTTCGAACTGCAGGCCTTCAGCGAAGCCGGCATCGGTGAATGGAAACTGGAGGTGTTTGAATCGCCTGTGATGGACAGCGACAGCCCCGATACTCCAGTGGCTCGCATCTTCAAGGCATGGAGCGGCAAGGGGACTCCTCCGGCTTCCATCATGTGGAATGGTCTTTCCTCACGACAGGAGCTCGTAGAATCGGGTACCGACTATATCGCCATACTCACCTGTACCGACACGCAGGGCAGGCAGGCCAGCGCCGAGACAACGATTACCATCGACATACTCGTCATCAGAGATGGCGATCGTCTGGTGCTCAAGGTGCCGGCAATCGTCTTCAGAGCCAATCATGCCGACTTCATCGGCCTGCCGCAGGAAGTCCGTGATCGCAACTCTCAGGTTATGGCACGGGTTACGCAGATACTCTCAAGGTTCCCGGAGTATCAGGTCCTGATCGAAGGCCATGCAAACAATGTCGGCAAGATGCTTGGATATTCGCCTGCCCGCATCCAGCAGGAAGAGCTTAAGGAAGTGCAGCCCCTTTCCCTTGCGAGAGCAAAGAAGATCCGGGATATGCTGGTTGAACAGGGCATTCATCCTGACAGGCTCAGTGTAGCCGGAATGGGCTCCTCCAGACCGCTGTACAGCTTCACCGATGTCGACAACCGCTGGAAGAACCGACGTGTTGAATTCATACTCAAGAAGTGAGAAAAGGTTGGCGTAGGTATGCTTCACGCCTGATCAGCAATCCTGAAGAGGCTGCCTTTGCGGGCAGCCTCTTTCTCTTTGCACGCAGACTTGCCTCCGGAGCAAGCCTGCACCATACTGATCTACATGAACAGGAAGATCACTATTATGCAGAGAGTCAGAACGCGTCGCACGCGAGCCATGCTGTGTGCCTGTATCGCGCTGGCAATGGCATGTTCTCTCCAGGCATGCCAGAGTCTGAGAGACAAGCTGAGGAACAATCAGAGTTCCGCATCCACCGGACAGACTACCAAAACCGCCGGAACCGCACTCACCGCACAGCTAACTCTGAAACCGCTGCGCTTCAGCCCTGATGGAGACGGCATAGACGATTCGCTCTCCATTGGCATTGAAGTGCAGCCTTCCACCGCAATCGCCACATGGAAACTGGAGATCAGAGAAGCGCCTGCCGGCAATACTGGAACACAGACAGAATCTCGACTCTTCAGACAATGGACAGGTACCGGCAAGCCTCCGGCTTCCATCTCCTGGGATGGGACATCCGATCGCGGCGAGCTTGTTGAATCAGCCACAGACTATCTCTGCATTTTTACCTGCACTGACACGAACAACCAAGCGGCCAAGGCTGAAGCCACCATAGGAGTGGATATTCTCGTCATACGCGAACCGGATCGCATCGTGATCAAGATTCCGTCGATTGTCTTCAGAGCTGACCATGCTGATTTCATGGGGCTCCCTGAGGAAATCATCGAGCGCAACCGCCAGGTCATCGCCAGGCTGATTCAGATCCTGTCGCGCTTCCCGGGCTACTCAATCCGCATCGAAGGGCATGCGAACAACCTTGGAAAGATCAATGGAGCATCGGAAGCAAGCATCCGTCAGGAAGAACAGCAGGAGGTGATCCCGCTTTCCCTTGCTCGTGCGGAGAAAATCAAGTCGATGCTGATTGAGGCCGGTATAGAGGCTTCACGGCTCTCAGCTGTCGGTCTCGGCTCATCACGCCCCGTGGTTGATTTCAAGGATGCTGCGAACCGGTGGAAAAACCGCAGAGTGGAATTCGTACTCATCCGTCCATGAAGCCGGCTTGCAAGCATCACACCCTCATGCAATACTGGTGAACCATGGATATCATGCACGTGCTCGATGGCATCGACGCTGGCATCACTGTATGCGACGCCAGTCTGACCATTACCTACATGAACAGAAAAGCAACATCGGTATTCAGCCCCGATGGGACATCACTCACCGGAACAAGCCTCATACCCTGCCACAAGCCTTCTTCTGTGGAAAAGATCAGAACCATTCTCGAGAGTGGCATACCGAATGTGTATACCATCACCAAACAGGGCCGGAAGAAGCTTATCTGGCAGGCGCCGGTACGGGATGATTCGGGAATGATTATAGGGGTGGCCGAGCTCTCTCTTCCACTTCCTGATGCTATGCCCCATTATGATCGGGACAGGGAGCAGGCACAGCAATGAAACCGGCTCGTCTGGGCCAGCTTCTTGCGGTACTGGCTGGTGCGCTTCTGGCATGCGCGCCACAGGAGAGACCACAAACCCCACCCCCACTGCCATCACTGCCCATGGAGGAACTCATGACCAATGAACATCGTCCTCTTGTCATTGCACACCGAGGTTTCCGTGGCATTGCACCGGAAAATACCCTTCTCGCTGCCCGCAGGGGATTTGAGACAGGCGCAGACATGTGGGAGCTGGATGTCGCCACTTCAAGCGATGGCACCCTCGTTGTCATCCATGATGATACGCTGGTAAGGACCACGAATGCTGCCGCTCTGTTTCCCGGGCGCTCCCCCTGGTCTGTGTATGATTTCACGCTGGAGGAATTGCGATCGCTCGACGCCGGCTCGTGGTATGGCGTCGCTGATCCGTTTAAACAGGTTCAGTCCGGAAGAGTGTCCAGAGATGAACTTGCATCTTTCAAAGGACTGCTGATTCCCACACTCAGGGAAGCGCTCGAGCTGACCCGCGAGCTCGGATGGCGTGTCAACATTGAGATAAAGGATGCAACTGGCAGGCCCTGCGATGAGTGGATTGTAGAGAGAACCGCAGAGCTGGTGCGAGAACTGGGCATGACAGCAGATGTACTGGTCTCTTCCTTCAATCATGAATACCTCAGAAGAATGAAGAAGGCAGCTCCCGAGATTGCCATTGCCGCCCTGATCGACAAGCCGATTGATGATCCAGTCGGGAGGCTCAGGGACCTTGGTGCGGTTGCCCTCAATCCCAATTTCAAGTATCTGGACAGGGCTACGGTTGAGAAAGTGCGAAATGCCGGCTTCGGCGTCTTCCCCTGGACAGTCAATGCGCCGGCAGACATGGCAAGACTGCTGGAATGGGGAGTGACAGGACTGATTACGGACTTCCCTGACGAAGGCCTGCGGCAGGTTGCCGCTCAATGATGGGTCACAAGGCCATCGATCACAGCCTTCACCAATTTTGAACCTTTCAAGTCTTGCGTCCCTGCACTGGTGGATGTACACTAATCCTGTATGAGTCGGACTTCCGTCCGGCCAACGCCAAGCAAAGTGGAGGCATAGGATGAAAAAAGCCATTCTCGTTCTGGCAGCCCTGCTTGCCGTTTCTGCGGCATATGCCCAGGTTACGGTCGAGTTCTGGCATGCCATGACTGGCAAGAACGGCGAGATGGTGCAGGCCATCTGCGACAAGTTCAACGCCAGCCAGAAGGACTTCAAGGTTGTTCCGGTCTACAAAGGGTCATATTCCGATACCATGAACGCTGGCATTGCGGCATTCCGCGCAGGACAGCCGCCAGCCATCATCCAGGTCTATGAGGTTGGCACCGCAACCATGATGGCTGCAAAGAATGCGATCAAGCCGGTCTACCAGCTCATGGCAGAACATGGCAAGAACTGGAATCCCAAGATCTACATTCCAACCATCACCTCGTACTACTCTACCTCCGATGGCCGCATGCTTTCGATGCCGTTCAACAGCTCTACGGCGGTCATGTACTATAACAAGGATGCATTCCGCAAGGCCGGCCTCGATCCGGAAAAGCCCCCTGTCACATGGCCTGAATTCTTCCAGGTTGCCGAAAAGCTCAAGGCTTCAGGCATGGAGGGAGGCTTCTCCACCAACTGGATCAGCTGGATTCAGCTCGAGAATTTCTCCGCCTGGCACAATCTCCCCTTTGGCACCAAGAGCAACGGCTTTGATGGTCTCGACACCCAGCTCGTCTACAACAACCCGATCGTGATCCGCCATCTCCAGAACATCTACGATCTTTCCAAGAAGGGCGTGTTCATCTATGGCGGCCGCGAGAACAAGGCCAATCCTCTGTTCACCTCCGGCCGTGTCGGCATGCACTTCGAGTCGATCGGCGGCTATGGCAACATGAAGGCCAACTGCAAGTTCGAGTTTGGTGTCGCGCGGCTTCCTTACTATCCGGACGTTCCTGGCGCGCCCCAGAACACCATCATCGGCGGTGCATCCCTCTGGGTGTTCAATGGCAAGTCGGCTGCCGAATACAATGCCGTCGCCGAGTTCTTCTCCTTCATTTCCCAGCCAGAGATCCAGGCATACTGGCACCAGAACACCGGCTATCTGCCCATCACCCAGGCAGCCTATGAGCTGACCAAAGCGCAGGGCTTCTACAAGGATAATCCAGGTCCAGAAATCGCCATCAAACAGCTGCTCAACAAGGCACCCACTCCGAACTCAATGGGCATCCGCTTCGGCAACTTCAATATCATTCGTGAAATTGAAGACCAGGTGTGGGAGGACATTCTTGCCGGAAAGATTTCAGTCAAGGATGGTGTCAACAAGATGGTCACGGAAGGTAACAAGACCCTCCGCGAATTTGAGAAACTCTATAAGTAACATCCTTTCTGCGTGGGAGCCGACGGCTCTCGTGCAGGCATGATTCCGCATCTGGAAAGGCCGCCGCTGCTGGCGGCCTTTCCCCTGAGGGAGCACCATGAGCAGCAAGCAATACGAATTCAAGTCACCAATTCTGCCCTATCTTCTCGTGCTGCCGCAGATGGTGATCGTGTTCATCTTTTTTTTCTGGCCTGCAGCACAGGCCATTCTGCAATCCTTCTATCTGCAGGATCCCTTTGGTGGCCGGATGATTTTTGTAGGCTTCCAGAATTATGCAAAACTTTTCGCCGATCCTGATTACTGGCAGTCCTTCAGCGTGTCGGCAGCGTTCGCCGTATGCATCACCGTTTCGGCCATGAGCATTGCCCTCTTCCTTGCAGTACAGGCCAACAAGAAGATCAGGATGGAAACCTTCTATAAAACCATGCTGATCTGGCCCTATGCCGTTTCGACTCTCGTATCCGGTGTTATATGGCTCTTCATGTTCAACCCGAATGTCGGTGTCATCGCCTATGTGCTCAAGCATCGATTCGGTGTCGACTGGCAATACCTCCTGCATTTCGATCAGGCATTCATCCTGCTCACCCTTGCAGCAAGCTGGAAACAGCTCGCCTATAATTTCGTGTTCTTCCTGGCAGGTCTGCAGAGCGTGCCCGAGACACTCGTTGAGGCAGCTGCCATTGATGGTGCCGGCTCGGCGACCCGTTTCTGGAAGATCATCTTCCCCATGCTCTCCCCGACCACCTTCTATCTTCTGGTCATGAACCTTGTCTACGGCTTCTTCGAGACCTTCCCCATTGTGCATGCGATTACCCAGGGAGCTCCGGGAAAATCAACCGGTATTCTCGTGTACAAGGTATGGCGGGATGGTGTCATCAATCTCGACCTGGGTGGCTCTGCAGCCCAGTCGGTTATCCTCATGGTGCTTGTCATAGTCCTGACAGTGTTCCAGTTCAGGTTCCTCGAGCGCAGGGTCACGTACTGAAAGGAAGGGTACCAGCATGAAAGAACTCAGCAAATCGCGAAGGCTCTTCCCCCACATCATCCTGTGGCTGGGCATCCTGATCATTGTATTCCCCATCTACTTTATTTTCGTGGCTTCAACTCATACCAGCGCTGAAATACTTGCTGCGCCGATGCCGCTCAACCCAGGCCCTCATCTCTTCGAGAACTATCGACGCGCGCTCCTGGAAGGAACCAAGAACATGGGCGTGCCCGTCATCACCATGATGAAGAATTCGCTGATCATGGCGCTGGGCATCTCGATCGGCAAGATCATTGTTTCGCTGCTTGCTGCCTTTGCCATAGTATTCTTCAGGTTCCCGCTCAGAGGCTTCTGCTTCTGGAGCATTTTCATCACCCTCATGCTACCGGTCGAAGTACGTATCATGCCTACCTACAAAGTCATTTCCGACCTGGGCATGCTGAACAGCTATGCTGGCCTCATCCTGCCGATGATCGTGTCGGCTACAGCCGTCTTCCTTTTCAGACAGTTCTTCATGTCGATTCCAAGGGAGATCGCCGAAGCCTCACAGATTGATGGCGCAACGCCAATGGAATTCTTCAGGGATATACTGGTGCCCATGACCAGGACGCCCATTGCTGCCATGTTCGTCATCCAGTTCATCTATGGATGGAACCAGTACCTGTGGCCACTGCTGATTACCACCAAGCCCGAATTCTACACGCTGCTCATCGGTATCAACCGCATGATGTCGGGTGCCGATGTGCAGATTGAGTGGCAGATTGCGATGGCCACCACACTGCTTGCCATGCTTCCGCCAGTCGTCGTCGTGATTCTTATGCAGAAGCAGTTTGTGGCGGGCATGACGGAAACCGAAAAGTAAGCTTCGCCATGGGGACGGCTTCGTTCTGGCTGTCCTCAGCATGAAATGCAGGAGGCCGCACCGAACCGTGCGGCCTCCTGTGTTTACGCGCCCCGTTTCTGACTGAAACAGACCAGTGATCAGCGGACAGCCAAGAGCATCTCGCCGTGCAGTTCAGGGTACCTCAATCCCAAAGTAGTTCCGCGCATTTTCCCAGCAGATGGCGCGCACCAGCGATTCGGTGAAGGCAGGGTCATCGGGCAATTCACCATCCTCAACCCATGTGCCTATGGTATTGCAGAGAATACGCCGGAAATATTCATGCCGAGGGAAACTCAGAAATGATCGGGAATCAGTCAGCATCCCCACCCAGGCACCAAGCAGCCCTATGGCCGCATACTCACGCAGATGTCGCTCCATGCCATCTTTTTGATCGTTGAACCACCATGCGGCTCCGAGCTGTACTCTCCCTGGTGGCAACTGTTCGGGTACTGGGGTTGATACTGTCTCCGGCGAAGCAGCGGGGGCACCGCCTGTCAACGAAAGTGCAAGCGCTGCGAGTGCTTCGTGGCGGGAGGAATCAAGCGTATACAGAATCGTGCGCGGCAGCGAGCCTTCCTCGTCGAGCGTGCCCAGCAGACTTGCAAGAGGATGTACTATCGACTCGTCCGAGATTGTGTCTCCTCCGACATCTGGGCCATACACTCTGTACAGCCCTCTGTTGACATTCCGCAAGGCACCGATGTGCAGCTGCATGGTCCATCCCTTTGCCGCATTCAGACGTGCCACATGCATGAGCAAGGCTGTGGCGAATTTTTCCTGTTCTTCCTCAGAAGGCGCCTGCCCTGCAGCTGCCTTTTTGAAAATCTGCTCGAGCTCACCGTCTGCTGCCATACGGAAAGGAGGCACAACAAGTGCATGATCAGACAGCCTGCAGCCTTGCTGATGGAAATACTCGTGTCTTTTGGCAAGCGCTTCCAGCAGCCTGCCAAAAGATGCGATCTCGACGCCCGCAGCCTCGCTCAGAACACCCAGGTAGCTCTTCCATTTAAAAGGATCACGAAGATCGAGTGCCCTGTCGGGTCGGAAGGTCGGCAGCACGCGAGTGAAGAAACTCGAGCCGGCGTTCTGTTCGGCAGCAATCTTCCGATGCCAGACCAGATCATCTGCCGGATCGTCAGTCGTGCACAGTACCCGTACATCAAACTGCATGAGCAGCGTACGCGGGCTCATACGCTTTTCCTGCAGGATGCGGTTTGCCTGCGCTCTGACCTCGAGCGCATTGGCTGGCATTAGCACGGTATCGATGCCAAATATCCTGCGAAGCTCAAGATGCGACCAGTGCAGAAGAGGATTGCCGGCCGCCCTGGTGAGCGCAGCTGCATAGGCTACAAACTTCTCATCCCAGGGCCCATCGCCCGCGCAGAGCCGTTCCGGTACTCCATTGGCACGCATGAGTCGCCATTTGTAGTGGTCAGCTTCCAGCCACAGCCTGGCTATATCCTCAAATGGTTCATCTTCGGCAATGGCACGGGGCGAGAGATGACAGTGGTAGTCAAAGATAGGCTGTAATGACGCTACCTCGACATAGAGCCGTCGAGCGGTGATAGTGCGGAGCAGGAAGTTTTCGTCAAGAAATGCTGGCATCGTGGTTCTCCTTGTATTGTCCAGAGCCGCCATCCATGGGCATGAAGCCATTTTCGACCCGGACGCCCCTCAAATATTGTCGCAGAGAAATCCCCCATCAACGGGAATGCTGACACCTGTGACGAAACCACTGGCACGCTCACTCGCCAGGAACAGCGCAGCTCCCCAGAGCTCCTCCTGTCGCCCGAAACGCCCAAACGGCGTACGTGCAATGACAGTCTTGCCACGATCGGTGAGTTCTCCTGTGTCTTCTCTGATCAGAAGGGTGCGATTCTGATATCCAAGGAAGAAGCCTGGCGCGATGGCATTCACCCGGATGCCATGAGGCGCCAGTTCTTTTGCAAGTGCCTGCGTCAGGTTGAGCACTCCTGCCTTGGCTGCATTGTAGGCCCACACACCCGAAAGCCCCTTGTAGCTTGTCATTGATGTCATGTTGATAATCGAACCCTGGATACCATCCCTTATCCACCGCCGGGCGAAGACACGAGATGGGATCATGAGCCCAGCCATGAGATTGAGGCGGAGCACCTCCTCAAACGTGGTTTCGTCAAAATCCACAAACGCGCTCTTGCCGAGATTGCCTCCCACGCCGTTGAGCAGAATGGAAGGCATGCCCAGCTGCGCCACCGTCGCATCGAATGCAGCTTCGCAGGCAGCCGTATCGGAGGTATCGACCTTGAAACCCGCCACAGCAGGGGCACCTGTACCATCTCCGGCGGGAGCGATACCTGCAGCCTTGGCAACCTCCCGTGCAGCAACCTCAATGGGATGATGCGTGCTCCTCCCCCAGAGCGCGACGCGGGCTCCAGCTTTTGCAAAACCAACTGCAATCGAGGATGGCAGCCCTCCTGCTCCACCTGTCACGACTGCGACTTTCCCTTTCAGAGAGAACATCTCGTCAAGAAAATTACCGGTGCCTTCCATGTCAGCCCCCCGGCATCAGCAGATTGGGTACCGTCATCGTGATGGCGGGTACATAGGTTATGAGCAGCAGCACGATTACCATCGCCAGGTAGAATGGCAGCATGGCTCTGGTTGCCCTTTCTATCGATATTTTGCCGATCGCGCAGCCAACGAACAGTGCCGAACCAACGGGCGGCGTGCAGAGACCTATTGCAAGATTGATCATCAGCATGATGCCGAAATGGATTGGCGACAGGCCGAGCTTCCCTACCACAACCGGATACAGAATGGGTGTGACAATCAGAATGAGCGGCGCCATATCCATGATCATGCCGAGCAGCAGAAGCAGTACATTGATCAGCAACAGCAGCAATATCCTGTTGTCCGTAACGGAAAGCAGCATTTCTGTGGCTCTCGCGGGTATGCGCAGATATGCCATGAGCCAGGAAAACGCACTCGCCGATGCGATGAGCGCCATGACCATCGTCAGCGTCTTCAGAGTGTTGTAGAGAATGCCCTTGAATGCCTTGAGCGGTATCTGCCGGTACACGAAAAAGGTGATGATGAAGGCATAGACTGCTGCAACAGCTGCGGATTCCGTTGCAGTGAACACCCCGGACACCACGCCTCCAATGATGATGATTGCGGTCAGCAGGCCGAGAAAGGCGTCCAGAAATACCTTTATTCCCTCTTTGAGTGAGACCTTTGGTTCCTTGGGATATCTGCGCTTTACGGAAATGATATACGCCATCACCATGAGCGAAACACCCAGTAGCACACCTGGCACAAACCCGGCAAGAAAGAGCCTTCCCACCGACACGCCGCCCGCGGCTACCGAATATAGAATCATGTTGTGGCTTGGTGGAATGATGATACCCTGCGTTGCAGAGGTCACGGTGATACCCACGGAGAAATCATCATCGTACCCTTTCTGCTTCATCATGGGGATCATGATGGTGCCGGTCGATGCCACATCCGCAACAGCCGAGCCGGAAATGCCGCCGAAGAACATGCTCTCCACAACATTCACCATTGCCAGTCCGCCACGTACCCGCCCGACCAGCACATTGGCCAGATTGATCAATTTCCTTGCAATGCCGCCGCTTCCCATCATCTCTCCTGCGATGATGAAGAAGGGTATGGCAAGGAGCGAGAACGAGCGCACACCCTGTACCATCTGCTGGACGATCGCCATCAGCGGAATTCTGAGATAGCTGGCAGTGGCAATGGAACATGCAGCAAGCGCAAAGGTGATGGGTACCCTCAGCACGAGCAGGACCACGAATCCTCCCATGAGGATGAGAGTCGCAACAGTCTGGTCTATCATTGCGTGTTTCCTCTTTTTGCTGCCGTATCGTGATCTGAAGATGCTGCAGCGCCAGGAGTATCCGAGCTGCGCTGCGCAGCATCGTCGAAGATATCACCTATGGACTTGCCTTCTCCTGAGAGGTACCGGTCTATGTTTGCATCGTAGGTATCCAGCTTGAGGATATGCAGCATGGATTCAACAATGACAAGAAGGCCTGAGAGCGGAGTCACCATGTACAGTATGCCGGCTGGCCACTTGGTGGCCGGCATGATGGACCGCATGGTAAACTGGGTAAGCCGAATGCCGAATATGATCAGCACAATCCCTACCAGAATGAAAATCAGCTCCGAAAGCAGATCGAGCGCCTTGTCCAGCCTCGGATCAATCCTGTTTCTGGGGAGCATATTGATGGAAATATGCAGGCGCTGCTTCACACCAAGTCCCAGACTCAGGAAGATGAACCAGACCTCGAACAGCAGTGCTACTTCCTCGGACCACAGAATGCCGCTGTTGAAGACATACCGCAGCACCACATTCGCAAACACGATCAGAATCATGCCTATGAGCAGTATTTTAGAAAAATTGATCAGAAGTATGTGCAGCAGGTTGACGAATCGCAACAATCGATCTTTCATGAAAGTTTCTCTCCAGCCAACCGCGAGGG
This sequence comes from Spirochaetaceae bacterium, assembly GCA_026418115.1. GTDB lineage: Bacteria > Spirochaetota > Spirochaetia > Treponematales > Rectinemataceae > Rectinema. The sequence goes on from JAOABY010000021.1 coordinate 11,672, forward strand.
CTGTGGCGTGCACGGCCCTCGCGGAGATGATGCCGAGAATCCTCTGAAACGCTACTTCACTGCACGAATTTTTTCGATGAGATCCTGGATTTCCTTACTCTGCCTTGCGTACAGCGGTTTCATGAGTTCCATCCAGGGGGTCTTGTCAGTGATTTCAATAATCTGGCAGCCGGCAGCAACGACCTTGTCGCGCGCAAGCTTTTCATAGGCAGCCCATTCAGCACGCTGATAATCGATGGCATCGAATGCAGCCTGGCGAATGAGCTCCTGATCGGCCTTCGACAGCTTGGAGAGCGAAATCTTGGATCCTACAATAATCTCGGGAACCCGGGTGTGCTCGTCGAGCGTATAGTACTTGGCTACCTCATAATGGCTGGTAGAGAAATAGGATGGCCAGTTGTTTTCAGCACCATCAACGACACCAGTCTGGAGCGCCGAATACACCTCGCCGAACGGCATGGGCGTAGGAACAGCGCCGAACGCTGCAACCAGACCCATCATGAGCTCACTCTCCTGCACCCTTATCTTCAGCCCCTTCAGATCGGCAGGGGTCCGGATCGGGCGCTTGCTGTTGTAGAAATTGCGTGCCCCGCTCTCGAACCAGCCAAGGCCGATGAATCCAAAAGGCTCAAGGCTCTTCAGCAGCTCCTTGCCTATGTCTCCCTTGAGCACCTTCCACATGTGTGCCTCATCCCTGTAGAGATAGGGCATCTGGAAGGCATTGAGCCTGGGCACGAAGCTCGCCATGGGGCTTATGGACACCCTGGTGAGGTCTATGGCACCGAACTGCACCTGTTCGATGACGGCCTTCTCCTGCCCAAGCTGTGATCCAGCATACACTTCTATGATAATGCGGCCATTCGATCGTTCCTTCACAAGGCGGGCAAACTCATAATCACCCTTCGTAGTGGGATATCCTTCGGGATGAGTCTCCGCAAGCCTCAGTACGATCGGCCTGGCCTGGGCAAACAGCAGAGCCGGCATAAGCACCAGCATCAACACAATTGCCAGTTTTCTCAGCATACAGGAACCTCCTTGCAATGGATCTGTCTGCAATCAAGTATCAGGCGGAGGATGCATGGGCGGCATGGTGAATTTTTGCGTTTCTCTGGTACGTACTTGATATTCAGAGGGCGAAAGTCCCGTCAGCCTGCGGAACACCTTGCTGAAATGGCTCTGATCTCTGAATCCCGCAAGTAAGGAGGCTTCCTTTGCCGTACAGCCTTCCCTCAGAAGTTCCTCAGCCCTCACAATTCTGATACTGGCGAGCAGAGCTGCAAAGCCTTCTCCTGTCGTATTGCTGAGGAGACGGGAGAGATGCTCCGGGCTCAGATGTACGGCAGCGGCCAGATCAGTGAGACCGACAGGTTCCATGAAATGATCCTGCAGCCAGTGCAGGCATTGTCCCACAATCTGATCACTGCCGGATGGCATGCTGCGCCCTGGTCCGCGATCATTGCTGCTGTCCCTCATGCAGGGAGCCAGATGCAGTACCGGATGCTGGGGTCCAGTCAATCTCAGCGCCGTCAGCGCTGCGCGCAGCACCCCCATTGCACCTCTGGCTCCGGACGAAATACCCATCCTGCAGTCTGCTCCCACCTCGCGCTTGATTGCTGCCCTGAAGCGCGAGCCCGCCTCAATCCAGCCTCTCGGCCTGCTTCCATGAACCGCCTCATCAGACGCATCGGCGGCTGCAGGCTGCAGCACCAGCAGCAAGGCTGCATCTCCAGTATCGGCCTGTAATAGTACAGCATCGACCGCAGCCGACAGGGCTTGCACCAGGACTGTTGCTGCCTGTACATGCACATACCGCTGCACCGCTGCTGTTCTCACCCCACTGGCTATGCCGAGCGCAACGGCAATCATATGCCAGGGCTTCCTGCCGAACCTGAGCGAAGCATATCGTTGCAGTTCTTCTTCATCGATTTTCAGCAGCCCCAGATCGTGTACAAGCCTCTGCCTGAGAGATTGTTCCAACTCTGCGGCAGCAACAGCACGCGCATTGGCTTCTGCGATGCCACGTCTTCGGTGTACCTCCGCTATGGCTTTGTGCAGCACCGCTTCGTACTCCTCTCGGGAAACAGGCTTGAGCAGGTACTCGATAGCCCCCTGTCTGAGAGCGGTTCTTGCATGTTCAAAGTAATCATAGGCGGTGATCATCACCATCACCGGTGGCTTTGCCAGCATGGCAAGCTGGCGGCCTGCCTCCAGACCGTTCATGCCCGGCATGCGGATATCGAGCAGCACAATATCTGCATCATGCTCACGAGCCAGATCCACCGCTTCCCGCCCAGTTGTAGCCGGCAGCAGTTCGACAGGCTCATCAAAAACCATCGTTGCGGTGAATCGCCGGATTGCCTCCCGCTCAAGCGCTTCGTCATCAGCGGCAACAATGGTGATCATGCTTCACTCACCTCCGGGCAGCACAATCCTGACCATGGTTCCCCTCCCCTGCATCGAACTGATATTGATTGCTGCATCTGTGCCATACAGAAGATGCAGACGCAACGCCACGTTCGCCAGCCCGATACCCCTCCCCTCTACCAGATCGTCTGCCGACCGTGCAGCTGGTGCTGCAAGATGCGCTTTGATGGCTTCCAGCCTTTCCCGTCCCATACCCACACCATCATCAACAACCCAGAGAGTAAGCCTGCACCCTCTTCGAACTGCCTTGAGGAGTATGGTACCGCCTTCTTCTTTTGGCTCGATGCCATGACGCACCGCATTCTCCACAAGAGGCTGCAGCAGGAGTCGTGGAATCATGGCGTTCCGTACTGTCGGTGCAATCCTGATATCCCAGCGCAGACGTGCTCCGAAACGTGCCTGCTGGAACGCCAGGTAGGATTCCGCCAGGCTGAGCTCCTCTCCGAGCGTGGACATGTTCCCGCGCTCATCAAGTGTGGCTCTGAGCAGATGCGCAAGCTTCATGACGAGCTGTTCCGTCTCGCGGGCCTGTTCAACCAGTGCCATCCGGGCAATGGTATTCAGCGCATTGAAAAGAAAATGTGGCTTGAGCTGCTCCTGCAGGTTGAGATACTGCGCCTCGCGAAGCGCCTCGCCCATCTTTGCCAAGGCAAGTTCCTCCTCATGAAGGAGCCGTTCGAGCTCGGCCTTCTCCTTGAGACCTTCGACCAGCGTTCTGAGATTTGCAGCCATGAGAGTGAAATTGCTGGTGAGGGCCGCGACTTCATCGCGGGAGCGCACCTTGCGGATGCTGACATCGAGGTTTCCTCTGGCCAGCTCGTTCGAGACTTCTGCCAGATGGTGCAGCGGCCCGGTAATGGAGGTAGTCACAAAGAGTATTGCGGCAATAGCCAGGAGGCTGGCAAGCGCTGCTGCAAGAAAGATGGTGGTTCTGGTGCGCCGGATGCTCCGTACGAGCCGGCCATGAGTCTCCTCGCTCTGCTTCAGAAGCTCGGTCAGGAGCCGATCAAGATAGGTTGCTATGTATCCCTGTATCCGGGTTGCATCTAGGAAGGGCTGAAAATATTCATTGCTGCCGGCTGCCCTGAGATTGACAGCCTTTGAGACGAGAGGAAGATAGACTTCCAGCGCATAGCCGATTGCTCTCGTTTCAAAACCTGCATGTATCGAATAGTCTTCCAGAGGCCTGAGGTCCCTGTACGATGCGTGCAGAGACCCTATCGATCTATAGATGATTTCGACATTTACGGATGGTGGATCGCGGATATAGTGTTCTAGCATGCGATGGAGCGAATTGAATCCCAGACGGAAGCGGTGCACCATGAGGAAGCGGTCAATACTGTCGCCATATTCCCTCGAAATCGTAGCAGAAGAGCCGAAAGCTGCAAGTGCTAGTCCTGCAAAAGCCAGAATGACCACAAGAAAGCAGATGAGAATCTTGGCCTGGATCCCCGGAGAGAACCTCCCGCGTGCGGTGCTTCTCTCTGATATAACCTGTTCCATCATGCAATATCAGACATCGAACCATCGAACAGCGGAATGAGGTGCCGTTCCAGCAGATTCCTGGTTACGTTGCGCTCGATTGGCTCCCTGTATCTGGCAAGCGCATCAAGGAAGGGTTGCCCCATGGCGGCAGCCATCTTGTAGCCTACATGCATGAGCTGGCGCATGGAAGGATTCATCTCAGAAGTATCAGGATCATGGCGCAGCGCCATGGCCAGCCTCTCTGAATTCCAGTGTTCTACCTCGTCCGGTGGGGGCAGGAGCCTGCTGTCAATTGAAACCACTGCCGCATATGGTGCAACGAGCTCGTCAAGGGCTGCATGCGCCTGTCGGTAAATCTGGCGGACTATTGCAAGGCCTTCTCCTCCTGCCTCGGTGAGTCCGATGATTTCCTCAAGCCAGGTCGTACCGGCAGTCTTCAGATGCACACCTGCACCAGTACGCATGAGCACAGCATGCATGCCCTTGTACAGACTGAACTTGTCCGAGCCTGAGTGCACTGACAGCTTGAGCCCCTCAGGCAGCTCGAACACTGTCTGGGCCCATTTCAGAATGTTGACTTCATCTTCGAAAACCCTGAGAAAGAACGACGTATCGCCAATATAATCCAGGCCTTTCAGGAATTTGCCGGGGAATCGTGGAGCGATGGTCGAGAGCGGAATTCCCTCAAGGGCAATCGCTGCAAGCATGCATGCCAGCTCTGCGGGGGTCTGAGGTTCGTCGGTTTCATCAACCGAAAGTTCAAGCACATAGTCACCAGAAGGTCGCGCTTCCGCAATGCGTCGATAGACTGCTGCCGCTTCCTGTATCGCACGGAGATACTTGCGGGCAGATGCTTCCACCACAGCCCTGTCCATCGGAATCGGACAGGATTCCCTGGTCAGGAGAGGAGCAGCTCGCTGGAGAAACAGCTGCATGCTCTCCGCATCAGCCTCCCTGCCTATGAAGTCTGCCACATCGATCGTGAAAAAATTGCACCAGGGGAGGAAGGCTTCCACCGTTGCCAAACCGATATGGTCGGCATCGACAAACCATGCTCCACGCCATCCGCTGGCTACGATTGCCCGCTCTGCCGCTTCGCGCTGATGCCGGGGAGTGGTGCCGATAATCTGATGCTCCCTGTTCGATTTGTTCCAGACAATGTCGGCCTCGATGCCCAGTGCCCTCAGGCGCGCGAGGGCTTCAATCTGCGCCTTGCCTTCCATGCCGAAACGATCGCCTGTGCCGATCGAAAATCTGGCCAGTTTTTTCACCTGCTGTTCCTCCCTGTCATGGAATCACTATAATTCGAGGGTAGAGCAGGCGCAAGTTTGCAGACAGCCAAGAGAAGGCAGGGAGGTTGCAGGTGACAGTATCATATGGCGGACAGCATGCTTTGATTGATCAGGACAAGCTGAGCAATCTGGTTGATATGACCCTCGAGCAGGCGGGAGCATCACAGGCAAAACAGATACTTATCGTACCTCCTGATATTACCCGACTGCATTCGAGGGCGGGGCTCATTACCGACATGCTGGTAAAGCGATGTGGCGACCGCATTGCCGCCATTCTGCCGGCGCTCGGGACGCATCAGCCCATGACGGCCGCAGAACTCGATCTCATGTATCCGCAAAGCCCTCATACGCTCTTCCGCATCCACGACTGGCGTCATGATGTCCGCGAACTCGCACGGGTCCCGCGTGAATTTCTGGAAGACATTTCGGACCAGCGGGTATCGTACGACTATCCCGTGCAGGTCAATCGTCTGTTGCTCGAAGGAGGCCATGATCTGATCATCTCGGTCGGCCAGATCATCCCTCACGAGGTGGCAGGCATGGCGAATCATGCCAAAAATCTTCTTGTAGGCACAGGGGGCAAGGAAGCCATCGACAAGAGCCACTACCTTGGGGCTGTGTGCGGCATGGAGCGCATCATGGGCACCATCGACAATCCGGTGCGCAGGCTCTTTGACCGGGCGCTTGCGGAAGCTCAGCAGCATCTGCCACCCGTCCTCTGGATACTCACCGTCATCGGGCGGGATGAGAGTGGCAATCTTGTGCAGCGAGGGTATTTTGCCGGATTCGGACGACAGTGCTTTGAGGAAGCTGCTGCCCTTTCCATGGCTGTGAATATTGAGACACTGCACAGTCCCATCAAGACCGCAGTAGCCTGGCTGGATCCTTCCGAATATCGCAGTACATGGCTTGGCAACAAGGCGATATACCGCCTCAGAATGGCCATGGCACAGGGAGGCAGGCTGATTATCCTTGCTCCGGGGCTGCAAACGTTTGGAGAAGATCCGGGCATCGACATGCTCATCAGAAAATATGGCTATCGCTCTCAGGAAGCGATGCAGGCGCTGGTATCTGCCGGAACCGAGCTGGCAGACAATCTTTCTGCTGCAGCGCACCTCATCCATGGATCCAGCGAAGGGAAATTCCAGGTAATCTATGCAACCGGCCATGAGATGCCTGCGGAAGCCATCCGATCAGTAGGTTTTGAATGGATGGATATTCGAGAGGCTGTCGCTGCATTCCCCCCGGATCGACTCGAGCCAGGTTGGAATACCACAGCCGGCGGCGAAGAGATATTCTTTGTGCCCAACCCCGCGCTCGGGCTCTGGAAAGCAGGAAACCAGTCATGAGCCGCTGCAGGCTTGGTACTTTTGTAGTCAGCCGAGCAGAAGGCGAACCTGCAGGCCGGATGCGCCATCAGGGCGCGATCGCGCTTCCACTTTCCATCCATGGAGATCGGCGATGGCCTTGACTATGGTGAGTCCCAGACCGTGTCCGCTTTCCTGGCGTGAGTGGCTCCCTCTATAGAATGCATCAAAAATAAAGGGCAGGTCTGATGGCGGTACACCGGGCCCGTTATCAGTGACGCTGATCACAAGCCCCCCCTCCTCTCGCGCGCACGCAAGTTCGATCAGTCCATCAGGACCTGTATACCTGAAAGAATTCGAAATAAGATTCTCGATGGCGCGTTCTGCCAGAAGGCGATTCATGACGACTCTGCGGGCAGATTGTGCATCAGGATGAGCCAACTCGGGTGCGATGGTGCACACAAACCGCTTGCCGAGCAGCCGCGCATCTTCATCGAAGCGCCTGCCAAGCGCAAGCATGAAAGTGCCGATATCGGTTTCTTCCATTGCATCACTGTGTTCACCGATTTTCATGAACTCGATGAGGTCACTGACCAGATCCTCGAGCTGTCCCGCCTTATCCCTGATGATACGGATGTATCGCAGACGGGTTTCCTCATCGGCATCCAGATTGTCGGCAAGGGCATCCGCATACCCCTGGATAAGGGCAATAGGTGTCTTGAGGTCATGGCTGACACCGATCAGCATATTCATGCGCCGCGTGATCATGTCACGCAGGGCAATCCTCATGTGATTGATGCGCGCAGCGAGCGATCTCATTTCTACGCTGCCTGTGCCTGTGACTTCATGATCAAGTCTGCCGGCAGCAACAATGGCAGTATCTTCCTCCAGTTTTCGAATTGCCTTGCCCGTGGACCGCACAATAAGCAGAGAGATGACGCCTGCTATGATAAAAATTCCCAGCGCAAAACTCGCCACAAGAACGAAGCTTCGATATCGTACATCCTGCTTGGTCCAGAAGGGCTGCACATCGAAGAGCAGCAGGGGGCTTCTATCCATGGTCTCGTCTACCGGGAGGAGTCTCAGTTCCGGTCTTGGCTTGCCGGGCATCATGAGAGGAGGTTTGACAAAATCTACAAACTGCATGGTCGTGCCTGCGGGCAAATCCCTGAAGGAAGACAGCAGCACGACTCCATCCGGGGCAATGAGCGCAGCATCCAGCACAGGGAGGCCGGAAGCCTCACCTGCACGCTTGATATCATCGATAGAAAGGCTGCCACGTTCCTTCATGATGCCTGCAACAGTCTCTATGAACCTTCTGGTGGGGATACGGGGATCCCTTGGCATGGATTGCCCTGAGAAATACAGCAGACTGAACAGCAGAGGGAAGAGTGTGACCGCTGCCGTGAGAATTGCGAACTGGGTTCTGAGCCTCATGACGCTTCCCTGGAGAGCGCCTCGGGATTGAATCTATATCCGAGGCCATACTGTGTCTGAATGTAGTAGGGGCTTGAAGGATTGTCCTCAATCTTCTTGCGCAGGCGTTGTATGTAGACACCCACAGCGCTGATATCACCATAATCCTGCCCCCAGACCAGGTGGTACAGCTCTTCTGGCGTGAAAGGCTTGCCGGCATGCAGTATCAGCGTTTTCAGAAGGCCAAACTCTCGAGCTGAAAGGTTGACAGGCTGCCCTTCTCTGGTGAGATACATACCTTCAACATCGAGTTCGAAAGGGCCGAATTTTACCAGCGCCCCGCCGTTTCTCGCCTTGAGGCTTTCGACACGCCTGATATGGGCCCGCACCCTTGCTGCAAGCACTTTGGGTGGGCATGGCTTGACGACGAAATCATCCGCACCCACCCCCAGACCGAATATGATATCCTCATCTGCCTCACGTGCAGTAAGGATCATGACAGGTGTTGGCTTGTGTTTTCGCAACTGTTCCAGAAACTGGAATCCATCCATGCCCGGCAGATTCAGATCGAGAATGATGAGATCCCAGTCCTCCTCCAGAGCTGCAGGGAGAGCTGACTCCGCATCATGACGCAGCGTGCATACGAATCCTTCATTACGAAGGTACATGGCGTAGAGCTCCGCAAGCTCCACAGTGTCTTCAATAATCAGAATTCTGCCTTGCATGACCAACTCCAACCATTTCAGAATGATACTGCATTCCAGTACAGGCTGAACTCCACCGACACCTTGCGGATGGAATAATCATCCTGCAGCAGCATCGGAACGGAAGCACTCAGGCTTACCGTATCCCGGATACTGAGGGAGAGGGAAGGCGTAATCTTGTTGCCCTGAGGCGCATATTCGGAAAGCTTTGGTCCGAGTGCGGTGAGGGAGGAGGCCGTCAGGCTCATCTTGCCTCCTTCATCGCCCATCTGTACCTGCACCTTGGGATTGAACCTCATGGAACCATCGGAAAAGCTGGCAATGCCATAGCCCGAGAGACTGAGCACGGTGTAGGTCTTCCCTTCACCGAACCGCTGCGACACCGAGCCCTGACCCGCGAGATACCACATGCCAGGCTGAGACACGTCCCTCGAATAGTTGGCACTGTCGGACCTGAGCTGCTGCCGGGCCGCGGTATTGAGCAGAATGCGGGCATCGGCATAGCCGGTACCATTGTAGTACCCCTGCAGATTGAGGGAAAGGGAGAAGCCCTGCGAGGTGCTTTTCGAATACTTGAAGCCAAGCGTCGATTGCAGGAAGACACGATCATCAGGTCGGTAGGTCACATAGCTGCCTGGAGTATCTCCCTGTTTCACAAAGGTCCTGTCTGCTCCCCAGAGCAGAACCTGCTCACCGTACACATCGATGGAGCCAATCGCTCCTGTGAAGGTGAACATGGCCCGCGGGCTCACCTGCATGTCTGTCCTTCCGAATCCTGCAAAACTCAGCTCCCAGCCACCAACAACCCAGTCGTACCGTCCGGCTGCAGAGAAGGCACCTGCATTCCCTGACAGCGGCGGCACGAGATACAGCATGGCATGGTTGAGTCCGATCGGCAGATCTGCCTTGAAGGCAAAAGGCCCTTCCCTCGAGGCTGCAGGATCATCAGGATCTATAGCAGCGAGACTCAGCACATCGGATGGTTTGAACCAGGTACCCACACCCCAGCTTATCCGCTGCTTGCCAAGCCGGAAAAAGACTTTCTTGCCAATTTCGGTATCTACGAACAGTTCATCCAGAAGTATGGTGGGTGAGGTATACTGCTCTCCCTCCGGGTCGTACCTGAACTGTACGGAAGCTCTGAATCGTTTAAAATCAGACACTCGCAGATCCGCACTTGCATCGATCGACGCAGATGCAATGCCTGACGGCAGGGCGAGGAGCGAGGTCTCCGCCTGGAAGTGTATATTCTTGACGGGCAGAAAATCCAGTGAAAGTCCGCTGATGTTCACCCCGCCGACAAGGTACTGACGATCCTGTGCAGTAGCTCCGAAGGGAACATATCTCCCCTGCAGGCCTGCACCTACCGTGCCATCGAGAAGAAACACGGGATAGGTCTTGGTGTCCTGTACCAGCTGGATGACGCCGGTAGAGGCAGCCTTTTCATCAATGACGGTGACGATATCCTTTTCTCCGCCGAAGAGAGCCTGCTCGTCGATGACTGCCGGAGGGGCCTGCGCAAAGGCTCCCGCGGCTGCGAGCATCAGCCAGAGAATGGAAAAAGCGCGGATCATGGCTTTAGAGCTGAGCTGTCCTGATGTGATGCTGATTTCCATGATCGTCTCTCCTACTGGCTCATCCGCTCAAGATATTCCTTGGTGAATATGTAATCGGGCACGGGCTGTGTCGAGATATTGGTATAGGTAACCTGGGAACGCTTCTCCGGAATCAGACCATCCTGAAAAATCTGCACCGTAGGGACATAGGAATCGCCAATCTGCACATATTCCGTATAGTAGGCCGTCCTGAGCAGTTTGCCCGACAGGCTGAACTCCTCCACCTTGAGGACGATCATTCTCTGTTTTTCGATGTACATCCGGATGCGGGGGAACGGTACCTCATCATTGTTGGCTTTGAGCTCTCCGATGATCACATCATACTTGCCGAGTTTGCCGGTGGTGAGGGATTCAACAGTGTAGTCCAGCGAGCGCTGCCATCGCCGGAAATCATTGTTCCTCACGGTGGAGTTCTCATAGGTATCTTTGAGGGTAGTGTGGGTGAATTTTCTGCTCGTAGGATCATAGCGCCACATGTTGTTGCTCACCCGGAGCATGCCCTGCCCCTTACGGGACTCCGGCTCCAGCGTGATCATGAGAAAGGCATCATCTTTATCACGTCTGTATATCTGTTCCTTGCGGACAAAGGTGCCCCTGTCCGGACTCACGCTGACGGTCGTTATGGTGGCGGTCATGTCTGATTTGTAGAAGCTCGATCGTATATCAGTCCGTCGTACCAGCATGAGAAAGTCAAGACCAGTGAATTTGCTGATATCATCAGGAAACTTGTAGTCCTTGAGGCTCTCCATAAATCCCGGTGGAAGCCCCCCTCCCTGCGGCGGGGTGCCGGCTGGAGGTGTTCCTGCCGGAGGAGTTCCCTGCGCCCTGGCAGCAAACACCAGCACCGCCGCGAAGAGAATCAGACTCACTTTGCCTGCCAGGCTGGAGTGCGCACCGAATCTTCTGATTGCCACGCCATCGCCTTTTATTGTCATGTCATGCTCCTTTCCTGTTTCATGCCGTCACGCGCAGCGCATCAGCCGGCGCTATGGCAGCTGCGCGCCGTGCCGGCATGACTACCGTCAATATTGCAGCTATCGTCACACACACCAGTACTATCAGCATCTGCACAAGAGAAGGCATGAAGAGCAGATGCCCCTTCACGAGTGCGGCACCGAAATCACCATGAGGATCAAAAGGAATGAGAGAAAGCAGCAGGCCAAGAGGGATGCTTGCCACAATGCCGGCAAGGGCAGCACCTCCCGCCAGCAGCACGCCTTCCGATAGAAACGATGCAAACACATCCTTCTTCTTGAAACCGATGCACCGCAACATGCCGATTTCCCGTGTCCTCTCGAGCAACACCATCCGGAATGAATTTGCAATGCCCGTTGCGCATACCGCCAGCATCAGCGCAAATACGGCATATCCAATCCACCTGATTGCGCCAAGCGCAGACCCCACTTCTCCTGCAAGCTCCTGTACCGTAGCAATCCTGTACGAAACGCTGCCTGCAACGGCTCCAGTTCTAGATTGTCCATCCAGTTTCAGCCCCTGGCGCTCCATCGCACGCTTCAGAATGGACGCTCCAGATGGCGCCTGTGCTCCATCCCCAAGGAATACCGCTACCGACTGCCATTCATGTTCCTTCATGTTGAGATCGGCCCGCAGATCCTCTGCGCGAACGAATGCGGCATGGAGACCGCCCGCCGCAGTTTCGTCATAGATTGCGACCACCCTGTACTCGGTAACATTCTGCTGTCCCGATGCCGTAGACATGCGAACCAGCACCTCATCGCCCAGCGCCAGACCAAATCGTTTCACCGACTGCGCACTGAGCACCATCGGTCGCGAGATTGCTGCGCTGTCCCAATTCCCTTCCTTCAGGATAAGTATGGTGCGATAGAGCTGATCCTCTTTCCAGTCGATACCGCGTACCGTCATCTGAAGTTCGCGACTGCCAAAGACCATGGTAGCCCGAGTCTGCACCAGTGTGGTTGCCGACCTTACATCCGGCACCACCTGCCGCACCAGGTCGAGTACCTCACTTCCCGAAGCCCGGTTCTGGGATCTGCCGGACCAGCTGACCGTATAGCCCGATATCTGCACATGCCCGCCGGCATACAGCGTGACATTGTTCTGTACCGCTGCATCCATGCCGTTGACAAACCCTGCGATAAGGCTCATTACAAGCGCGCTGAATGCAACCGCTCCCCCCAGCGCGAGTGTCCGGTGAGGCTGTCGTCCAAGGTTGCGTGCCGCAAGCCGTATATGCATGTTCTGCATCATCATTCTCCCCGCATTGCAACCACAGGCTCGATCCTCAGGGCAAGCATCACCGGGTACAGCGACGTGCCCAGACTCATGACCAGTATCCATGCGAAGGCTCTGAGCGCTGCTCCCAGCGTTACAACGGGCCTGAGTACCCTGCCGCCAAAGAGCGCTTCAAAAAACAGCGACGGCGCGCGTACCCCCACTTTGCCGAGCACCAGCAGCAGGATCAGGCCAACCAGAAGCCCTGCCGCCCCTGCCAGCACCGCAAGAAAGGTTGTCTCAAGGAGTATCATCCTCCGCACAACTCTCCGTTTTGCACCGATTGCTCGGAGTGTACCGATTTCATACAGACGCTCGTTGAGGGAAATCACCAGCACATTCATCATGATAGCCACCACAACGACGGCGACCACTGCCACCAGCGCATCGAATACAAGCCTGATCGTCTGCGCAGTACGAGCCACCTTTCCCGCGCCCTGGATCCAGTCCTGTACTCGATCTCCATCGCCGATACTGGCAGCAACCTTGGCAAGCTCTTTCTGCAGGGACTTTGTGTTCGCGCCAGGAACCATGCGGATCAGCAGAAACTGCCAGGCAGGTTCGGCAGCAGGCAGCGAGGATGCCGCCTGTTTCTCTCCAGCGCTGCTCGCCGCCGTCTGGTCCGATGCATGCGCTTTTTGCTGGTCCTGTTCTGCGAACAATGAGTCGAACAGCGTATCAGGATCGAAAGACTGCACGAACGCTGCCTCCCTGCCTGTCAGCACAGGCGGTCCATCCCGGAGACTTGCAAACCCCAGCAGATCGCGCAGCACATCGGCATCCGTAAGCGAAACACCAGCCAGCTGCTCGTTGCTCTGGTTGAAGCGCACAATACCCTGCACCTTCACCTCCCGGATCACGGTGCCAGCCCCTTCTGCAAGCGCAGTCATAATGATGGTACTGCCCGGTCCCAGCAGGGAACCGCTCTGCTGCTGCAGCATGGTTCTCATGCGCTCCGAGAGCAGTACCCATCCATGCGAGCCTTCTTCCGGCCAGGCTCCTTCCACGATGCTCACATTGCCGCTGAAGAATGCTCTGTAGGCTTCGCTTTCGACGCCAAAGCAGACTCCCGACCCCAGCTCCGTCTCACCCATCCCGAAGGAAATCTTTCCGCTCAGCATGGGCAGTGTGGCACGCACATCCTTTCTGCCCGCGAGAAATGTCTGATACTGACTGATTTTCGCGATATGAGGAAGCACCTCTTCACTTCCGGCCGTCTCTCCCAGCACGGTGACGGGAAAATCCGTAGGACCCGTCACCATCAGATCACCTGTAAAGCCTTCAATGAACATGCTTCTCAATCCACTGATGGTGGTATCGATCATCGAATTCCCCACAAACAGGAGAAAGATGCCGATACCCATGATTGAGGCTATGAGCGCCGATTTGGCTTTGTGGAGGCCGAGATTCCCCCATGCCAGGCGTGCTGCAATCATGAGCCATGCCTCCCTGTGAGTCTCAGGCTGCTCTGCAACGCCATGCCTTCCATGCCTGCAGCATCCATCACCATGGACTTTCTTCTGTTTTCCACAATACGGCCATCTCTGAGCCTGATGACATGATCTGCCTCATGCTCGATATCCGGATCATGGGTACTGAAAATGAAGGTAGTGCCAAAGGTTTCGTTCATGTGCCGCATGAGGCGCAGGATGCTCTCGCCTGTTGCAGAATCGAGATTGGCAGTCGGCTCATCCGCGAGTACAAGCGCCGGTTTCATGACCAGCGCTCGAGCGATCGCCACCCTCTGTCGCTGACCTCCTGAGAGTTCGGCTGGCCGGTGACGCATGCGGTCGGCTAGTCCGACATTCTCTATCAGAAAATCGACCCATTCCCGACGCTGTCGCCGCTCCTCCTCTCCGATGTTCGTATCGAGCATGAGCGGAAGCTCGACATTCTCCCTGATATTCAACACAGGGATAAGATTGAAGGTCTGAAAGATGAACCCGATGGCATGATGCCGCAATTCCGTCAGCTCATCATCATTCAGCTCTGAAGTACGTCTGCCGAGTACGGTCACGATGCCCGAACTCGGCTTGTCCACGCATCCGATAAGGTTGAGTATGGTCGTCTTCCCCGATCCCGAAGGACCTGCGATGGTCACAAAATCGCCCGCCTGAATCTCCAGGCTGACTTCCTTCAATGCCTCTACCTGCACTTCATCCAGACGGTATGCCTTGCCGACTCTGTCAAGCGCTACGATTGTTTCTGCCATGATATCCCTTTATCTGTATGCTACAGGCAAAGAGTATCGCACGCTGACTTTTCATGCCATAAAAATGTAGTGAAACCTTTATGAATGAAAATAACGGCATCCGCTGCCATGGAGAAGTAGCAAGAATATTGCTGTTTCTGTATACTTGCAGCCATCATGGCATATCAGGGATTGCAGGAATTTCTCGCACGACTCGAGGCAGCGGGCGAGCTCGTACGCATCCGGACGGAAGTCGATCCGATACTTGAGATTACCGAAATTGCCGACAGAGTCATGCGAAAAGGTGGCCCGGCTCTGCTCTTCGAAAAGGTGAGGGGGTCGGAATGGCCGCTCATCATCAATGCCTATGGCTCGGAACGCCGCATGGCATGGGCACTGGGAGCCGAGAGCCTGGATGAAAAGGCAGCCGCAATTTCTGAGCTGCTGGCCTGGGGCTGGTCACAGCTCAGAGACTTTTCACTGCTCAGTACCCTGCCCTCCGCGCTTCCCAAAATTCCCCTTGCCCGGGCCCTCCTCCCGAAGAAGGTGCGCCACGCTCCCTGCCGCGAGGTGGTGGATCCCCGGGGCTTCGACAGCCTTCCCATACTGCAGTGCTGGCCGGACGATGGTGGTCGATTTCTGACGCTTCCTGTGGTGTGTACCATAGACCCTGAAACAGGTGCCCAGAACTGGGGCATGTACCGGATGCAGGTGTATGACGACCGCACCGCAGGCATGCACTGGCACATCCACAAGGATGGCGCTCATTTCTTTGCAAAATATAGCAAGGCTGGACGGCGCATGCCGGTGGTGATAGCGCTCGGTGGCGACCCTGCAGTCACCTACGCCTCGACAGCCCCGCTCCCTGAAGGCATCTGGGAAGCAATGTTTGCAGGATTCCTGCGGGGCAAACCTGCCGAAGTCGTCTCCATCGGTGATACCGGTATCCTGGCTCCGGCCGATGCCGAATTCATTCTAGAAGGATACGTTGATCCGGGAGAGATGCGGATGGAAGGACCTTTCGGCGATCATACCGGCTTCTATTCGCTTCCGGATCTCTACCCGGTGTTCCATCTTGAGCGCATCACGCGGAGGCGACAGCCTGTCTATCCTGCCACCATCGTAGGAATTCCTCCCAAAGAGGACTGCTATCTGGCCAAGGCGACCGAACGGCTTTTCCTGCCTTTGCTCCGCCAGCTCTGCCCTGAAATTACCGATCTCTCCATGCCGCTGGAGGGTGTGTTCCACAACTGCGTACTTGTCTCGATCCGCAAGCGTTACCCAGGTCAGGCACGGAAAGTCATGCATTTCCTCTGGGGCATGGGGCAACTGATGTACACCAAGCTCATTGTGGTGGTCGATGACGATATCGAGCTCAGCGATCTCTCCATGGTGGCCTGGCGCGTTTTCAATAACATTGATGCATCCCGCGATCTGGTGTTCTCGGATGGCCCGCTCGATGCGCTCGATCATTCTTCTCCCCGCCCCCGTTTTGGCACCAGACTGGGCATCGATGCCACCAGAAAGCTGCCTGAGGAAGGACATGACCGGGAGTGGCCCGAGCCACTGCGCATGCGCAAGGATGTTGTGGAACTGGTCGACCGCAGGTGGAAGGAATATGGCATCTGAACGGCAGAGTCTCTGGAGTCGTCTGCGTATGCTGGGCGATTCCGTGATGATCACCCATACGCTCTTTTCTCTCCCCTTTGCGGTGAGTGCCGTGCTGCTGGAAACAGCAGGCAGGCCGCCCGCCAACAAGGTGTTCTGGATTGTGCTGGCGGCATTCGGGGCGAGAAATGGCGCCAATGCCTTGAACCGGATCATCGACCGAGACATCGATGCGCGAAACCCCCGCACCGCTGACCGCCATCTGCCACAAGGCACACTCACGGTGCGTGAGCTCTGGCTTTTTGCAGCAGGCATGCTGGCGCTGCTGGTGCTTGCCGCCGCCATGCTCAATCCGCTCTGCGTTGCCCTCCTCCCGGTGGCAGGAATCCTCGTGTTTGGATATTCCTATACCAAACGTTTTACCTGGCTCTGCCACTACTGGCTGGGTGTCGCATGTTCGGCAGCGGTCATGGGTGCGTTTCTGGGCATCTCCGGGGCGTTCGCATGGCGTTATTTCCCGCTCACCGGCGGTGTGGCGCTCTGGGGTGCAGGATTCGATATCCTCTATGCCCTGCAGGACATCGAGTTCGACAGAAAGGAAGGATTGCATTCGATTCCTGCCCGGTTCGGCGAAACCGGAGCAAGAATCATCGCCGCATTGAGCCATCTCGGTGCACTCGCAGGCATGGGAAGTGTCTTTCTGTTCTGGCCTGCTCCTGGTCTCTTTCTCGGCATCGCGCTTGCAGCGTGTGCCATACTGCTCGTTCTGGAACATGTTGTATCGCTGCGCGCTACCAGTCACCGCATCAAGATAGCTGCGTATACCATGAACCAGATCATTCCTCTTGTCTATCTTTGCGGTGTTGCGCTTGATATCTACGTTGGATAGAATGAAATCATGGCGATGCGTGTTCTGGTGTGCATCACGGGCGCTTCGGGAGCCCTGTATCCTCTGCGCCTGATTGCGGCGCTCACCGCACGGGGAGTCGCGCTCCATGTGATCGCCACGCCATGGGGAGGGCGAGTCATACTTGAAGAAACCGCACGTCCCCTGGGATACTGGCTCAACAGGCTCAGATACCATGGCGGGCCGGGAGGAAGCGCTGCGCTGGTGACTCTGCATGCCAGCGATGATTTTTCGTCGCCACTTGCTTCCGGATCCTTCAGGCTGTCGGGTACTGTCGTAGCACCATGCTCGATGGGTACCATGGGCGCGCTTGCCAGCGGGACCTGCACGACACTTGTTCACAGAGCTGGCGCCGTTGCGCTCAAGGAAGGCTGGCCGCTCATTCTGGTACCGAGAGAAGCTCCGCTGTCCCTTATTGCACTGCGCTCCATGACCACGCTGAAAGAAGCGGGGGCAGTCATCATGCCGGCTTCTCCGAGTTTCTACAGCAGGCCAGCAACCATTGAGGCACTTGTTGATACCGTGGTGCACCGGGTGCTCGACCATCTCGGACTGGAAGCGCCTACTACTTCCCGATGGAGCTGATACCAATGAGACACAACCTTATGCTCGTAACCGCCCTTCTGTTGGCAGTATGCTGTGTTGGTGGCGCGAGTGCCGCCGATCTCTCTGTCGGTGTGTTCGCAGATGCCGATTCATTGCCGCTCTATGTAGCGCAGCAGGAAGGGCTGTTTGCACGTGAAGGCATCAGCGTGGACCTCGTGCGTTTTGCGAGTGCCGTGGAACGTGATGCTGCCCTGCAGGCCGGCAGACTCGACGGAGCAATCACTGATGTGCTTGCAGTCTATCTTTCACAGGCAGGCGGCACGCAGCTCCTGATCACCAGTCATTCCGATGGACGGTACGGTCTTGTTGCGGCGCCCAGCTCCCCCGTCAGGAACACAGCCGATCTGAAAGGCCGGAAAGTAGGTCTTTCGCTCAATACCGTGATCCATTATGTCGTCGATACCTCGCTTGCTGATGCAGGCGTCGATACCACAAAGGTCCAGCTTGTGCCTGTCCCGAAGATGCCGGTGCGGCTCGAGATGCTGCTGGCCGGCCAGGTCGATGCAGCCGCCATGCCCGAGCCCTTTCTGACAGCAGCAGCGATCCGTGGTGCACGCATTCTTGTCACCACCGACGACACAGGCATGGATGCAGGAGTCATCGCATTTACTGCAAAAGCTCTCTCGACGTCACTCCCCGCCATTAAGGCCTTCCATAAGGCTCTCTGGCTTGCCGGTCAGCGTATCAATGCAGATCCGGAGCGCTACCGGCCCATGCTGTCAGGAACACTCGGTTTCCCTGAAGAAGCTGCAGCAAAATTCAGATTCCCCAGATATCGCAAGCCGAGTCTGCCAACCTCTGCTTCACTGGATGCTGCAGCCAACTGGCTGCTCACCAAAGGCCTCCTGAAAGCCAGGCCTTCGTCGCCCATCACGGATGACAGACCACTCGCCGGCTGGTGAACGGAAACCATGGTAGAGCTGCAGAACATAAGCTTCTCGTACAGAAGCAGAGGAAGCGAGATACCGGTATTTTCGAATCTGAACTGCCATTTCAGAAAGGGCCGCATTACCGCGGTGCTGGGTCCTTCGGGATGTGGCAAGACGACCCTGCTCAGAATCATTGCAGGGCTCCTCAGCCCCGGTCAGGGCAGCGTCACCATCGATGGCCAGCCGCTGCCTGGTATCAGAAAGCACACGGCATTCATGTTCCAGGACTACGGACTTCTTCCGTGGCTAACGGTAGAGCGGAATGCTTCGCTCGGTCTTGAGGCTCAGGGTGTATCGGAGGATGTCAGAAACAGGCGCGTTGCAGCGATACTTGAGGAGCTGGGCCTTCTTGCATGGCGGCATGCCTATCCTGCCCGCCTCTCGGGCGGCATGCAGCAGCGTGTCGCGCTGGCACGAGCGTTTGCTACCGAGGCTGATCTCATTCTCATGGATGAGCCGTTCTCCAGTCTCGATGCGCTCACGAGGGAGTCGCTGCAGGACATGCTCGCCTCGGCGCAACGAAATCATGGTACCACGATTATCCTGGTGACTCATTCAATCGAGGAGGCTGCTTTCCTTGCTGATGAGATAGTGGTGTTCAGTGGCAGCGTGCCAGCCGGTGAGCTCGCGGTGTACTCCAATCCCAGAGCCTGGCTGACTCATGAGGGTTCGGAAAGACCTCCACGGGAACACCATGCGTATCTGGAAACTGTTGGTGAGCTGCGGGCTCTCTTCGACCGGATGGTGGTCAACCACAAACCGGAAACATCCGGATCAGGCCATGTTTCACAACAGCCAGGTCCTGCAGCAGCAGGATATGGTGCTGAGCGCTGGAAACAGCCTGCCCTGCGAACAGCCCAGATGCTGGCTGCAGCAATGGTGGTCACTCTGGCATGGGCTGGTCTTGCAACCTTGCTTGCCAAGCCATTTCTTCCTGCGCCAGCAGCAGTGTATGTACGCCTCGCACAGGCACTGCGCCAGGGAACGCTGACAGGCCATGTGCTGATATCGCTGAAACGTGTGCTTCTCTCGCTCCTTGCAGCGGGAGTGCCGGCCTGGGCACTGGGGCTGCTGGCAGGGCGGATTCCTGCCCTGGATCATTTTCTCTCACCCCTGCTGTATCTCTTCCATCCATTGCCGAAGGTGGCCTTTCTGCCACTGCTGATGCTGTTTCTGGGTCTGGGAGATGCATCAAAGATTGCGCTGATGGGGCTCGTGATTTTCGGTCAGCTTTTTGTTTCGGCGCGTGATGCGGCGAAACGCATTGCACCGGTGATGCTGGATTCCGTGCGTACCCTGGGAGGAGGCTCTCTCGGTACGCTCCGCTGGGTCATACTTCCCTCCACCCTGCCGGAGCTCTTCTCTGCGCTGCGTGTCAGTCTGGGCACCTCTATCGCCGTGCTCTTTCTTTCCGAAACCTTTGCATCGGTAAACGGACTGGGATGGTATATCATGGATGCATGGTCACGTATCGACTACCCCGATATGTATGCATCAATTGTGGCGCTCTCGCTGTTCGGACTGGTGCTCTATCTGCTGCTGGATCTGCTTGAAACTGCAGTCATCCGCTGGCGGGCCTGACGAACCTGCCAGTTCAACGTTTTTCCGATATGCCGGTCCGCCGCGCAGACCATTGCGAACACGGGATGCTGTTGCGCGGCGGATACACGGCGCCGCAAGGCGCCGTGCTGCACACTCAATTGTCTTTCTGGACCGGCAATGCCCTTACAAGCTTTTCATTGAGGCCGATCCATACTGTCTCGCCTTCGCCAGGTACCACCTTGCCAGAGG
>JAOABY010000022.1 GCA_026418115.1 Spirochaetaceae bacterium
ACGATGGCGTCAATCGGTAATGAACTTGTAGTCAACTCTCTTTTCGAACAATTCCTGACAGGCCAGAGACACTACCTTGCCGAAGTTCTTCTCGACTTCGGGTGTCTTTAGAATGGCGAGCTGGTATGCCCTCGTGGAGACTGCAGCACAGAGCTCGTACGCATTATCCTTGTAGTCAATCAGTTCCTTGAGGGGCATGATTCTCTGGGAAGCATTTCTGGTGCCGTTATTCATGGCCATTGCATCACTCCTGGCAATGTGCTGCGATCTTTACTGTATGAAAAGAGCCTCGGCGATCAGAGGCCGAGCTCTTCAAGTCGCTGGTCAAGTCTGGCGAGGATATCCGCCTCACTGATTTCAGATTCCTGAGGATTTCCGGCAGAAGCTGCTGCATTTCGACCGCTGGAGGCATCTGCTCTGCTTCTGTCTGGCTGCGCAGCCTTTTTCTGCTCGTCCAGAAGGAACAGTCCTGCAAGAATCGCCACACGCAGCGGATCCACCACATGCATGCGCGTGGAAATCATTGCATAGCGCTGCCTGAGTTCGGCAACGAGCTCCTGGATGTATTCGGGGCTGTCATCGGTACGCAGCGTGAAAGTCTGGCCAAGCAGCTCAATATGCATGCTGCGATCAGAAGATATCGAGCTCATCAGATCCTCCGCGAAAGGGGGCATCGTCAGACCCAAGGGCGTGCGGGGCATCGCCTGACCGGTCCTCCTCCATGTTCCCCTCTTCAGCCGCAGTATCAGTCTGTGGATCTGCAGGGTTGCGGACTTCTTCTTCCATGAGCTGCGGTGCGTCTTCATCATCGGCAGGCAGTACCAGCTCGTCTTCTTCCGTGTCCGGAGCAGCAAAGGCTTCACTCTCCTGCTCAGTCTCAAGCTCCAGAGTACCACGGTCGTCCGCCGCCTGCCTGTCTCCAGCAGCAGCTATCGCCACGCCTGCCACAGCAGATGGTGTTTGCTGCACAAACTGGATGTGGGACATTTCCAGCACCATGTCCTCGAAACTGTCCAGCTTGCGGAGGGTTTCCATCAGGCTGCGTTCTATGCGCTCCTGCTCCTGACGAAGCTCTTCAGCCCTTGCCTCAAGATCTGCCACACGCCGTTCAGCCGTCAGCGCGCGCTCACGGTAGAGTGCAACTTCGGACTCGGCGGACTGCGCCTTGCGTTCTGCTGCAGCCGCCCGCTCCTCGGCATCGGCAGCACGGAGTTCCGCTGCTGCTGCCTTTTCTTCGGCATCCCGGGCGCGGGATGCTAGTTCATCGATTCTCGCACCACTTTCGGCCGCCATGCGGGCCTGGAGGGCGAGCTTTCTCTCGAGCTCGGCATTCGCGGCCCGAAGCTGCTCTTCAATCCGGGAAGCTTCTGCGATCCGCTTTTCGAGCCCGGCATTCTCTGCCTTGAGCCCGGCGATGAGCTGTACCGCTTTTTCCACCCGCGCTTCGAGCGCGCGAATCTGCTCGATGTTCAGCATAGCTTATGCCTGAAGTGTTGCCTTGGCCTTCTCAACCACCGCATCGAAGGCAGCCGCATCTCTTACCGCGATATCGGCAAGCATCTTGCGGTCGATTTCGATGTTGGCCTTTGCCAGACCCTCGATGAAGCGGCTGTAGGTGATGTCCCTTGCCCTGCAGGCCGCATTGATGCGGGCAATCCAGAGCCTTCTGAACACACCCTTCCGGTCTCGTCTGTCCTTGTAGGCATCGGAGAGCGCCTTCGCAACTGCATCCTTGGCGGTCTTGTAGTTGGAATGGCGTCTTCCCCAGAATCCCTTTGCGTGCTTGAGTATCTTTTTCCTGTGATCTTTCCGTCTGGTTCCGTCTACTGCTCTCGGCATAGCCTCATTTCCTCCGGTTCAATATAGGGCCTGCAATCAACCGTACGGCAGGAGTTTCTTCCTGATCTGGTATATGGGACCATCATCAAGGAAACCTGCCTTTCTGAGATTTCTCTTGCGCTTCGTCGTCTTCTTGGTGAGAATATGGCGCAGGTTCATTTTCTTGTATTTGACCTTGCCGCTGGAGGTCAGCGAAAAGCGCTTTGCTGCCGATTTCTTGGTCTTCATCTTAGGCATGGTCCACCATCCTTCTGCTCTGTCAGCGTTCGGTTTCGGGGGTAGCGGTCGCCGCTTCCCCTCCAGTCTGTTTCTTTACGGCGCCAGTCTTTGGTTGCAGCACCATTGACATGAATCGTCCTTCCATTGCGGGCGGGCGCTCGAGGACATAGCAACCTTCCAGCTTGGCAAGAATTCGCTTGAGGATATCTTCGCCTATTTCCGTATGCGCGAGCTCACGGCCTCTGAATCGTATCGTGACCTTGACCTTGTTGCCGTCTTCGAGGAACTCCCGCACGTGATTTGCCTTGAAGTCGAGATCATGCTCGGCAATCTTGGGCTGCATGCGGATTTCCTTGAGCTCGGTCACCTTGGACCGCTTCTTGGCATCCTTGATTTTCTTCTCCTGCTCGAACTTGAATTTTCCATAGTTGAGCAGTTTGCATACAGGGGGCACGGACTGGGGAGCAACCTCGACAAGGTCGAGACCAAGCTCGCGCGCAATCTTCAGAGCCTCGAGAGTGGGAACAATCCCTCGCTGCTCGCCCTTCTCGTCAATCAAGCGTACTTCGCGCACGCGGATCTGCTCATTGATCCGCAAGTCTTTCTCTGCCAACTGGCCTCCTCTTTCGCCTGTGCGGCTTCCTAACGGGGAAAGAAGCAACGCACCACCGCCCTGCCGTCACACGGACAGACTACAGGCGCGGGGCGAATATTAGCATAATAGTTCCTGCAGGTAAAGCCCCGCAGGAACATACTTTCACGATATCAGAGGGCTCCTGTCTCCATGCAGGAGCACCACGCTTCTGCCTGCCCGCCAGAACAGCGTCATGCCTTCATCAGGCATGACCCGCAGAGCCGAGCACCTCGATATTCTTGTGCATGTAGAGCTTCTTGAGCTCATCGCGAGCGGGACCGAGGTACTTGCGGGGATCGAACTCCTCAGGCTTCTCGGCAAGCACTTTGCGGATCATGGCAGTCATTGCCAGGCGTCCGTCCGAATCGATATTGATCTTGCACACGGCGCTGCGGGCTGCTCTTCGCAGCTGGTCTTCGGGAATGCCCACCGAGTCGGGGAGGCGGCCGCCGTACTGCTCGATCATGCGGACATATTCGACAGGCACGGAGGAAGAGCCATGCAGAACAATGGGGAAGCCCGGAATGCGCTTCTCGATCTCCTCGAGAATGTCAAAGCGCAGAGGAGGCGGCAGAAGAATGCCGTCGGGAGTACGGGTGCACTGCTCAGGCTTGAACTTGGCACGGCCATGGCTGGTGCCGATGGAAATAGCCAGGCTGTCGACACCGGTCTTCTTTACGAAATCCTCCACTTCCTCCGGACGAGTGTAGTGGCTGTGTTCGGCAGAGACATCATCCTCCACACCCGCAAGGACGCCGAGCTCTCCTTCGACGGATACATAGTCTTTCTGTGCGTGGGCAAACTCGCACACCTTCCTGGTGAGCGCAACATTCTCGTCATAGGGCAGGTGCGAGCCATCGATCATTACTGAAGAAAAACCATTCTCTATGCAGTCCTTGCAGAGTTCGAAGCTGTCGCCATGATCCAGATGGAGCACGATGGGAATGGGATAGCCAAGCTCGGCAGCATACTCGACCGCGCCGCGCGCCATGTGCCGCAGCAGGGTTGCATTGGCGTATTTGCGGGCGCCTGACGACACCTGCAGGATGACCGGGCTTCTGGTCTCGACGCAGGCTGCAATGATTGCCTGCAGCTGTTCCATGTTGTTGAAATTATACGCAGGAATGGCATAGCCGCCTTCCATTGCCTTTCTGAAAAGCTCGACCGTATTGACGAGTCCGAGTTCCCTGTAGCTGATCATGTGTACCTCCCACGAGGGACTTCCTGCCTTTTCCGTGCAGGATATTGTCGTTATATAGAGAATCATGCGATTATGCAACAGGCCGATGCAGCAGAAGTATCTCCGTCCCATGCTCCTGGCGTTTCTGGCGGGAGCGATCCTGCAGATCTCATGCAGCCATCCGAGGGCCATTGTGCTCGTGGATGAAGCCTTTGCACTTCTCTACCCGGAACTCTCGTCGCGCCTCATGGGTGCATATCCTCACCCTGCCTCAAAGGCACTCCGCATCAGCGAATCCGGATCCACCGTCACGGCAGCAGCTCCCGGCACGGTCAGCCAGCCACAATCTGCCCAGCGACCGGGGAACGCTGCAGTTGCAACGCCTGGCCCGCTCGTGACGTTACCGATCGCCTCAGGCGAACTTGCCTCAGGCATCATGTCGATTGAAAAAGCCGGAATCCAATGGATCATTGCCAGCCCGCCGGTTGCCGATACCATTGCCTCTCTGGTGCCCCAGCCGTCAGGTGTCCAGATTGTGCGCCTGCTCTCGGACAAATCCGTGGGCCAACAGAGTACGGCAGTGCTGGATGCCGTGCAGGCGTACCGAACGTGTGGCGTGCTGTTTGGTGCGCTCGCTGCCGAATATCTTCAGATGGCTGCACCGGCAGCTCCCGAGGGCCCTCCGGCTGCTCCCTCTGCACAGCCAGCCTCTGGCGAAGTGCCCGTATCTCCCCTAACCGCGCCGCAGACTTTCACGCCGGAAGCAACAAGGCTCACCGAGCCACCTCCACCAAATGTTTCGAACCCTAGAGCTCCAGTACATCTTGTCTTCTCATATGGGCTTGGACGAGGCAAGGCTGAACTCGATGCGTTCAAAGAAGGATTTGCCAGCTCTTTTACAGCTTTGGCCCCAGGCAGACCACCTGAGGAAGCTCTGCAGGTGATGGTAGTGGAGGACATGAAGCTTGCCGGTGGACCACAGGAGCAGCTCCAGGCTGCCCTCGAGCTTGCAAAAGCAGGTCAGCCCAAGGCTATTTTTCTGGCTGCTGCCAGTGCCACTGTCCTGGAGCAACTCATCTCGGGGGATGGCATCGAGATGGGAGCTGATCTCAGGGATTTCGGCAGCCAAGCCCGCACGCTACACAGCAGACTCTTCGCCAGTATCGCTGATGATCCGGCAGCGCTTGCACAAGGTGTCATCCGCAATACCCGGACGCTGCGCCAGCAGTTCCATCTGCATGTGCCGGCAAGGCTTCACTATTCTGCAAAGGCCGGAGCACTGCTGCGCAGCATACGACGCAAGGCGCCCGCGGCCCTCAAGCCATGAAGATTGCTGCCGCGTTACGCCCCACCAGATCTGCAAGCGCTTGGGGCTCCATGCCTTTCAGTGATGCAGCATAAGTACAGGTCTGCCATACCGAGAGCGGTGTGGAAGGCTTGCCGCGCCCGGGTTCGGGATGCAGATAAGGTGCATCGGTTTCCAGCAGCAGCCGATCGGAAGGCACAACCAGAAAGGCCTCCCTGAGCGCATGCGCCGCCCGATAGGTAAGGTTGCCGGCAAAACTCACCAGGCAGCCAAGGTCGACACATTGCTTCGCTTCTTCAGGTCCATAGCCAAAACAGTGGAACACCACGGGAATCGATGAGGCTACCTTTTTAATAATGGAACATGTATCCCGGAAAGCCTCTCTGCTGTGCACCACCAGTGGTAGCCCCATTTCCCTCGCAAGCTCGGCCTGAGCCTCAAACAGAGCCTGCTGAGCCTTTGCCGGCGCAGCCATGTGGTAATAATCCAGGCCGCATTCACCTACGGCACAGACTCCCCGGGCGAGGTCTTCGCGCAAAAGTTGCAAGGACCGTTCAATGTCTGCACAGGCTTCCGTGCCGGGCCAGATGCCGGCAGTAAAGCGGACACTCCTGCCAGCATGCGGCATCACGCGCTCGACCAGCTGACGCCTCTCCTGGAGATCGCCTGGTTCCACGCCAATATCAACGACAAAAGGCTCGGCAGAGAGGAGCGAATCCGCTTCTGCTGCACGTTCTTCCAGAGGCGCGAATACCGCGCGGAGCGCTGCCTCCCCCGCTCGTGCAGCCACCATGGACAGATGCGCATGGGTATCCGTGCAGCGCATGTCAGGCTGCCTTTGCCACTTCGATGGCAAGTTCCTCACCGGCACGCTTCACACGTACGGTATCGCCATCGCGGATTGCACCGGAAAGCACCATCTGGGCAATGGGATTCTCCAGCATGTTCTGAATCGCTCTCTTGAGCGGCCGCGCACCGAAGTGACGATCATACCCCGCTTCCGCGATGAGGTCGCGGGCTTCATCGTCCACCACCAGGTGTACCGAACGGCTTTCCAGCCTGCCGGCAAGTTCAGCGATCCTGAGATCGGCAATACGCCGGATCATGGTCTGATCCAGTCTGTCGAATACGACAATCTCGTCGATCCTGTTCAGGAACTCAGGCTTGAAGTGAGTTTTGAGCAGGGCATCCACTCCCTTGCGGATCTGTTCCATGTCATCAAGGTCCAGAATGAGATCGGAACCGATATTGCTCGTCATGATGATGATGGCGTTCCTGAAGTCCACCACTCTCCCCTGACCATCCGTGAGCCTTCCATCATCCAGCATCTGCAGGAGCACATTGAAGACCTCGGGATGCGCCTTTTCGACCTCATCGAAGAGCACTACCGAATAGGGCCGGCGTCTGACAGCCTCAGTAAGCTGGCCGCCTTCCTCGTATCCCACATAGCCGGGGGGAGCACCGATCAGCCTGCTCACCGCATGCTTTTCCATATACTCGCTCATGTCGATGCGGGTGAGCGCCCGTTCATCATTGAAAAGGAATTCCGCGAGCGCCTTGGCAAGCTCGGTCTTGCCCACACCCGTGGGACCAAGAAAGAGGAAGGAACCCAGCGGACGGCGGGGATCCGAAAGCCCTGCCCTGTTGCGGCGTATTGCATCGGCAACAGCCTTGAGCGCGCGTTCCTGCCCGATGACGCGCCTGCCGAGATGCGATTCGAGTTCCACATATTTCTGCATTTCGCCCGCGAGCATCTTGGAGACAGGAATACCGGTCCACAGCGAGACCACGCGCGCTATATCTTCCTCTGAGACTTCTTCCCTCAGGAAGCGAACCTCTTCCTGTTCCTTGCTGCCATTCCTGGAAAGTTCCTGCAGACGCTTCTGAGCCTCCACAAGCCTGCCGTATTTGATTTCCGAGGCCTCAGCTATGCGGCCTTCACGGACGAGCTGCTCCACCTGCTGTCGATACAGCTCGATCTGCTCCTTGATGGTGCGGATCTCCTCGATCTGGCGCTTTTCCTGGTTCCATTGTTCGCGCATCCTGTCACGGAGCGCGGTCTGCTCGCGGATCTCCTCCTCAAGCTTCTGAAGCCTTTCGAGGGAGGCAGGATCGGTCTCCTTGCGAAGCGCGCCTGCTTCCATCTTGAGCTGGATGAGCTTGCGCTCGATCTGATCGAGCTCGGTCGGCTGGCTCTCGATTTCCATCTTGAGCCTGCTGGCAGCCTCATCTACGAGATCTATGGCTTTGTCCGGCAGAAAGCGCGAGGTGATGTAGCGATCAGAGAGCACGGCAGCAGCAATCAGTGCATCATCGCGGATGCGCACGCCATGATGTACCTCATAGCGCTCCTTGAGGCCGCGCAGAATGGCAATAGTATCCTCAACACTGGGCGGCGCACAGAAGACGGGCTGGAATCGCCGTTCCAGTGCTGCATCCTTCTCGATGTGCTTGCGGTATTCGTCGAGCGTGGTTGCTCCGATGGCGCGCAGCTCGCCTCGAGCCAGTGCTGGCTTGAGGAGGTTGGACGCATCCATGGCGCCTTCTGCCGCACCGGCTCCCACCAGGGTATGGAGTTCGTCGATGAAGAGAATGATGGCTCCTTCAGAGGCTACAATCTCTTCGATGACAGCCTTGAGGCGTTCCTCGAACTCTCCTCTGAACTTGCTGCCAGCCACCAGCGAGCCGAGATCCAGGGCAAGGATTTTCTTGTCTTTCAGGCTGTCTGGTACATCGCCCGCGACAATGCGCTGCGCCAGGCCTTCCACTATCGCGGTCTTGCCTACACCGGGCTCGCCAATGAGCACGGGATTATTCTTGGTGCGGCGAGAAAGTACCTGCATGACACGGCGGATTTCCTCGTCCCTGCCGATGACGGGGTCGAGCTTGCCGGTGCGGGCAAGCGCCGTGAGATCACGGGTATATTTTTCAAGCACCTGATATTTCTCTTCGGCATTTTCGTCCGAAGCCTTGCGGTTGCCGCGAAGATTCTTCAAGACAGCGAGGACGTTCTGGCGGTTGAGTCCCAGTGACGCGAGCATTGAGGCGACACGACTCTCCACCGTGAGCAGCGCGAGAAAAATATGCTCGCTTGCGACATAATCGTCTCTCATTGCCTGGGATTCGGCTTCTGCCTTGGCGATCACCTTCTGTGCAGCGGGCGAGAACTGTACCTGGGCAGCCTCGCCATATACCTTGGGCAGCTTCTCAAGTGCAGCATTGAGTTCACGCTCGAGTCTTGCCCTGTCGATGCCTGCACGGCTCAGCATGGCACCTGTCACGCCATCCTCCTGACTCAGGAGGGCGGAAAGCAGATGCTCAGGTTCTACCGAAGCATGGTCCCGGCGCTGCGCTATTGCGGCAGCATCACGGATTGCTTCCTGTGCTTTCAGAGTGAATTTTTCGAAATTCATACGCTGGATTCCTATATCAGAGCGAAGTATTGTTGGACTTTCATTGAAAGTATACAAAATCAGACAGCGTACCGGCAAATGCTGGAAAAGATGACCGAACCCCATGCAGACAAAACGATTGAAACAGCAGCAAGGGCCATGCTGCCAGCACGCTTGAGTGCACCCCGGGGCAGCAGTATCATAAGGCAATCATGGATACACCGCACAATGACCATTCGGACAGCAATGCGCACAGAGACACGGGTCATCGAACACCGTTCCGCGCCATACTCCTGCATGGCTTTACCAATGAAGAGGCCCTTCAGATCATGCGTGCCGTCAAGGCACTCGGCAGCCCGATGAAGGACGCAGCGTTCGCCATGACCACCCCGACAAGCCTTGCATGGAAGGTCGAAACCTGGGTAGCCGAGCTCGAGGAAGAGCATCGCATGATGCAACAATACCAGAGAGGCGGCAACCCGGCTGGATCCTGAACCGGGAACCGGTACAGGGAAGTCGACCAAACCTTTACGGTATACATAAAAAAAGGCAGCCAGTCCTGGGGGATTGGCTGCCTATTCAGTCTGCCTGCTGCGGGCCTGCACGCCCGCTGGCCAGACAAGGAAAAGTTTAAGTAATTCAGTCTTCTTCGAATTCAGGAATGCGCTGTTTGAGCGCCTTCACGAAGTCCTCACCCGTCACACCTTCCTTGAGCGCTACGAATACCACATTGTCCCGGCCGGAAATGGTGCCCAGCACCTCCTCGAAACCCATGTTGTCGATAGCGAGCGCCACAGCATCGGAATGGCCAGAGAATGTCCGCACTACCACCAGATTGTGATTCCAGTCGACGGATACATACCCACGCAGGAAATCCTGGATGAAATGGCGTTCGGTCTCCCTTCGTTCCTCTTCCGAGGGCAGAGAATAGTAGTAGCCACTGTGGCCATCAGAGAGCTTGCCAACCTTGAGATACTTGAGATCACGCGAGAGCGTCGCCTGGGTCACCGTATAGCCATGCTCCGCTAATATCTGCAGAAGTTTTTCCTGGGAATCGACCCTGTGCTCCTTGATGATGGCCTTGATGGCTTTCAGTCGTTCAGCCCTTTCTTTCATAGACTCTCCCCTGAGGTGCGCACGATGTTGTCCTTCCGCGGAAGGGGACGCTCGTCGCTGCATCCATGCATCGTTGCAAATGTATAGTATTTCATGATTTTGCAGTTTATGCAAGAATCATGCATAATTTCGCCAGCCAGGGCACATGCCTTGAGCAAATGGCGACCATTCCCTATAGTGGCAGCAATGGAGAAAGAGCAAAGCGCTTTTGGGCTGCCGTTCCGCGTGACGCGGCACTGGCTCTCGCTCGCTGCGGAGCAGCTCGATGCATGTACCAGAGATGCCCGGGGAGTACCCTGTGATCCCATACTTGCACAAGCCCTGCCATCCGACGCCGAGTCACATATCCTTCCCTGGGAGCTGACTGATCCACTCGGCGAAGCTTCTCATCGGCAAGCGCCCCGTCTTGTACGCCAGTACCGATCCCGACTTCTGGTCCGGACGACCGGTCAGTGCTTCATGTTCTGCAGACACTGCTTCCGCCGCTCACTCCTGCCTGAAGAGACAGCCTTTCTCGATGACTCCACCATGGCGAGTATTGCTGACATGCTCCGCACGCATCCCGAGCTGCGCGAAGTCCTTCTCTCGGGTGGCGATCCCCTCACCGCCCCTGCAGGCCGCCTGGAACAGCTGCTGCATACCGTCCGCAGCGCAAGCGAGACGGTACTGATCCGCCTCTGCACCCGGGCACCCATCGTGCTGCCATCAATCGTGGATGACCAGCTCCTTGCAATACTGGAACATGCCCGACCTCTCCACATGGTGCTGCAGATCAATCATCCGCTCGAACTGCATCCCGACTTCCTGTCGCGAGCCGAACGACTGCTGCGCTCAGGCATTCCTCTGCACAGTCAGACCGTGCTGCTGAGAGGCATCAACGATAATGTTGATGTGCTCACGTCCCTTTTTTCCGAGCTGGTCAAGGCTGGTATCCATCCTTACTATCTCTTCCAGGGAGATCTCGCAGCGGGGACTTCACATTTCAGGGTTCCTCTTTCTCGAGGACTTCTGCTCTACGACGAGCTCAGGCGGGAGCTCTCCGGGCTGGAATTGCCGCGCTACGCAGTGGACGCGCCAGGAGGAGGCGGCAAGATCTATCTTCCCGAGGGTGTCGTCAGGCGTGATGGCGATCAGTGGATACTCAGAACGCCCTCCGGATCTCTGTGCGAGTATCCAGAAGAGCCGGAACAATACTGAACCCGCCAACAGCAGCGTATGCCGGCGGTTATGGCATGCAGCTTCACGCCGCCGCCGGCATGGGTGCTGTCACTCCCATTCGATAGTTGCAGGCGGTTTGGATGAGATATCGTACACTACCCTGCCCACCTGCGGCACGCTGTTCGTGATGGTTGCAGAAATTTCCAGAAGGTCAGACATCGAGAAAGGATAGACCTGTGCTGTCATGCCGTCCTCGCTCTGTATGGCACGGAGCGCTACGACATACTTGTAGGTACGCTCATCGCCAGCAACACCCACCGACCGTACCGGCAGAAGCACGGCAAATGCCTGCCAGATACTGTCATAGAGGCCTCGCTTTCTGAGTTCGCGAATAAAGATGCTGTCGACTTCCCGCAGGATGTCGCACTTTTCTCTGGTTACCTCTCCGAGAATCCGCACCCCCAGGCCTGGACCGGGGAAGGGGTGGCGACCGACGATTTCTTCAGGCAGACCCAGCACGCGGCCAAGCGCACGGACTTCGTCCTTGTACAGCCTGTCCAGCGGCTCGATGATGAGACCTGCCGCCCGTTTGCGTTCGATGAGAGGGCTGCGAACGTTGTGGTGGCTTTTGATGACCTGAGCCTTGTTACCTACACCCTTGCCCGATTCTATAAGGTCCGTGTAGAGCGTTCCCTGTGCAAGAAAGGCATCGGAAATACCGAGCATCGCCACGGTTTCTTCCTGCACGGATACGAACATGTCGCCAATGATGCGCCGCTTCTGCTCGGGATCCTCAACCCCCCGCAGCGCTTCAAGGAATCTGGCCTCAGCGTCGACAGCATGGAGATGTCGGGCGCCCAGCCTGCGAAGATTGCGCATGACCTCGTCATTTTCTGCTTTGCGCATGAGACCGGTATCGATATACAGCAGGTACACCTGCTCCGGATTCAGGGTTTCAAGCAGGAGCGCACCCGCAACAGTGGAGTCAACACCTCCCGAGATCAGAAGGAGCACCTTGCGGTCTCCTACCCTTGCGCGAAGTGCCTCTGCTTCCTGTGCCAGATAGGCTTCCATCGACCAGCCTTTGCGCGCTCCACAGACGCCGAACACAAAGTTGGCCAGAATGTCCATCCCATGTTCGCAGTGACTCACCTCGGGATGGAACTGCAGACCCCACCAGGGCATGGTTCTGTGCGCCAGAATTGCCGGAATATCGCCTTCGGAAACTCCAAGGACCTGCCAGCCCTCGCCAGGCTGCGTAATGCTGTCGCCATGGCTCATCCAGCTCACGAATCGGTCGGGAATGCCGTTGAGCAGTGCATGCAGAGGAGCGCCTGTCCTTGCTCCTCCAGCATCTGTCGTGATCCCGGTAAGCCTGTCAGGCAGCACCCGCACCGGCATGCGGCCGTATTCCCGTTCGGAAAGTCGTTCCACCCTTCCGCCGTGGTCAAGTGTAAGCCTCTGGATACCATAGCAGATTGCCAGCACGGGGAGACCTGCCTGCAAGACCGAAGGATGCGTCCGTGGAGCGCCTTCCTGATATGCACTCCATGGCGAGCCGGAAAGGATGATGCCCTTGCACTCGCGGAGCATCGAGGCATCGAGCGCATGGTCGCCGGGGATTATCTCTGAATAGACGCCAAGTTCGCGTACCCTCCGCCCGATGAGCTGCGTGTACTGACTGCCGAAATCGAGGATCACTATCGAATCCATGGGCTCTCCCTCACGATGGTCTGGGCCCTGTCGGAGCCGACCGATACGATGGATACGGGCGTCTCGGTGAAATCCTCGATGAACTCGATGTATTCCTTGGCCCTGAGCGGCAGTTCATCATAGGAGAGGCAACCTGACAGCGAGGTTTTCCAGCCGGAGAATCGCTTGAGTACAGGTTCCGCACGTGCAAGGTCCCGGATGGAGGCGGGAAAATCCTGCGTGATCCTGTCTCCGATCCTGTATGCCACGCATGCTTCGAATTCATCGAGACCATCGTACACATCGATGTGGGTGAGCACGAGCCGGTCAATCGAATTGACGGTGCAGGCATAGCGGAGCGCCACCAGGTCAAGATAGCCGCAGCGTCGCGGGCGACCAGTGGTGGTACCATACTCGTTGCCGACTGTGCGGATGTACTGCGAAAGGGAGCCGGGAGAATCGTCGGAGAATTCCGTGGGGAAGGGTCCGTTGCCTACCCGGGTGGTGTATGCCTTGAACACACCGAGGATACGGTCTATGTGCCGAGGACCAATGCCCCCCGGGGCTGCTGAGCCGGCTGCACAGGACATGCCGGATGACACAAACGGATAGGTTCCGGTATCAATATCGAGCAGGGCACCCTGCGCGCCTTCGAACAGCCGCCAGGCATTCCGATGCTCTCTCAGAAATGCAGCCAGGTCTATCTTGAGAGGGAGCAGCTGGCCGGCCCAGGTTTCGACGAATCTGCGGTCTTCGTCAGTGAGATTGGCGAGACGGTCGGGGTCATCGAGATCGGCAACCCTGATGCCATCCCTGCTGGCTTTCTGTGCGTAGGCAATCCCGATGCCCCTGCCCGTGGTGCCAATGGGCTTGATCCGCCTGGCTTCCGCCTCCCTGTCCATCTGACTGTAGCGGGGCAGCACAATATGCGCACGATCCGAAATGAGCACTCTGCCCTTCCAGTCTATGCCCTTGGATTCCAGCATTTCGAGCTCTCTAAAGAGCGCCTCCGGATCGATTACCATGCCGCTGCCCAGCACCACTACCTTGTCCGGATACAGGATGCCTGACGGCACAAGGTGCAGCGCAAACTTTTCGCCGCTGCGCACAATCGTATGCCCTGCATTTGCTCCACCCGAGAAGCGGACGACAATCTGGGCGTCGGATGCAAGATAATCGACTATCTTGCCCTTACCTTCGTCACCCCATTGGGCACCAATGATGACTACGTTCATGGTTCCTTCCTTCCCGCCGGATCCCCGTGCCGCTTCCCACCTGCTCGTTCACACCTTCGGGGCAAATATGCGGTAATTTATGTATGGGAAAATGTTGTTTCGCTTCTCAAGTGTAGTGATCCATTCCGTATCCACGGTGTTGGCACACAGCATCTCGTAGATCTGGATGAAGTTCGAGATGGATTCCTTGATCTGCCGTGCGGCAAAATCAGCGGAAGAGCCCGTTCTCAGCAGGAACATCCAGTCGGAAGACATTGCCAGCAGCACCTCCCGTGCTGCCTGATTGAGCATGCGCTCCCTGAGTCCCGACTGATCCGGAAAGCGTATGGCAAGCTCCCGCATTCTCTGGATGGTTTTCCGCACGTGAGGATGGACCCAGTCGTTCTTGCCGTCCAGCCAGACTTCCGCATAGCCCCCCTCGGCCCAGGAGGAAAATTCGGGCTCCGACTCCGGATTGTCGGGGAACTCATGCAGGTACTCCGTGAGCGTGACCAGCCTGAGCTGGCCATCCTCAGCCTGGCGCGCAGCACTCCGGAACAGCGCCTCGAGGAACTGGATACCCTCAAACCACCAGTGGCCAAAAAGCTCCGCATCATAGGGGCAGACGATGAGCGGTGGCCTGTCGTGCATCCAGAATGCCGCGGAGCGCGCCTGCACCTTGCGATCGCCAAGAAATTCCTGGGCATGGACGACAGCCTGTGCAGCGGCTGCAGCCGGCTCATACGGACGCTTGATTTCCGTACGTCCGGTGACGGCCCAGTACTTGAATCCGGTGAAGCCATGCTCGATGCCGTAGAGATAGGGGCTCACATAGGAAGTATCGAGGTCGTAGCCTATATCGCGGTAGAACTCACGGTAGAGGGGGTGTGCAGGATAGCCCTCGGTGGCAGACCACACGGCTCTCGTGGCACCTGCATCCCGTATGAAGACGGTCATGCCGGAAGGGCTCCTGACCGGCGAGAATGATCCATAGAACGGCACCGGCGTGCCGAGCAGGGCGCCTTTGGTGGTAACTATGGTGTGCGTGACATTATAGGCGCGCAGCTTCTCGCCCAGCCCGCGATACCATCCAAGCTGCGGCAGCCAGAATCCCTGGGGATGCTTGCCGAATACGGCCCGGTGATGGATGATCGCAGTCTCCACCTGCGCATCGATGGCCTCGGGGATATCGGCATAGAGCGGCAGGAACGCATGCGTCGCTCCCGATGTCAGAAGTTCCAGCCACCCTTTGCGGGAAAAATAGTCAAAGCCTCTGGTAATCTCCCCACCGTACAGCGATTCGAACTCATCTCTGGCACGCTTGTAAATCTCAAGGTACATCTTTGCCAGAGGAGCAAAAACGGGATCATTGGTGGTCCTTCTGACTTCCTTCTGGCCAAGTTCGATCTGCAGATCGAGGTAGTCGAGATAGCGTGTACAGAGCAGGCGATCGGTGAACATTGCCAACAGCGTCGGCGAGATTGCCAGGCTCAGCCTGAAAGGGACGCGGTCCAGCTCGAGCCTGCGAAACATGCGGAGAAGCGGCAGGTAGGTTTCGGTGAGCACCTCGAAGAACCATCGTTCTTCGAAGAAGCGATCATATTCGGGCTTGCGCACGAACGGAAGATGGGCATTCAACACAAGCGCCAGCGAGGGTGTGGTACTCATCATTCACCGTCCATGTTCAGTATGCGGGTTGGGCTCGATTCCTTCGGCTCGACGAGATGGAGATCCTCGGAACCGGAAAGGATCATAAGGCTTCTGGTCATCTGAGGAATGCGATGTGCTGCCATGTACTGCAGCGGCATCTGTACCACATTGGAGCGGGCAATGATTCTGAGCCTGGGAGGTCGTGCTGCACACAGATCGATACGATAGGCTGCGCCTGCATGTGGCACGTTAATGTACCACTTCCGATCCTCCATGCTCACCGAGATATCGAAATATTGCGGTTTCTCCTGGCCTGGCACAAGCTCATTCACACGGAGGAGCAGGCGCGGTTCCTCGCCTCCCTCCAGCAGTTTTTCCATGACGGTTTCCGCAATCTCCCAGTACGCAAAAATCCAGAGAGGATCACGAGGGATGGCATGAATTTCGGTACAGTGGTAGCGATCGGGGAGCACGATGTCCTGATGGCGGCCGGGAATGAAACCGGTGCCCGACAGCTTCTTGACCTCTACGTGCCCGGGACCATCAAGGAGATGATCTTCCCTGGCATCTTCCTCCAGCGCCTCGATTATTTCCTCGATGACGAAGGATCGGTCGAGGTCGTCCGGCAGGAAAATGCCTATTTTTTCGGCAAGGAGCTTCAGCTCTTCGTCGGAAAGGGCGGACAGTTTGGCCGGATCCACAGCGCTATAGTGAAAGAGAGTCTCTGTGCATGTCAAGACTGCTGCCCGCTTCGGTCGGCCCCAGAGCAGCAGCTCGCTTTGCCGATTGTTCGGATTCCGATCCTGATGGCGCCGAAGGCCCTTCAGGCGCCGCCGAGGATGCAGGCGAACCCGCTGTCACCGATATGCCGGGAGGTGCAGCCACTTTCTTCTTTGGCTTGCGGCGGCGCTTGCGGGACGGCATCGGTGCGGGCAGCAGATCATCTTCTTTCAGCACGATGTCGATCGCCTCCTCAATCCCCAGACGTGGAAGATTGAGAGGAGCCAGAAACTGTCTGACACTTGCCATGAGCTCCTGGCGGAGCAGCGATGGCTCGTGGGGAGCTTCAGGCAGATGCACATACTGATGAATCTTTGCGCGTATGACATGGGCCAGATAGGGAGACAGAATCCGCCGTCCTGCCTGCATCATTTCATCCGCGCTGGCATTGCTCAGCATGGAGGATTCCTCCGCAGAACGATGCAGCCTGTCCAGATCCTCCAGCGACCGGTAGAAGCTTTCTCTGAAGGACCTGTCGTTCGCCATGGTGCGGTACAGTTCGGGCATGAAGTACTGCAACAGATGAAAATGATCCAGCGCCTCGAACACCATGCCGGACTTGCCCGAGGCAATGATTTTGTAGAATTCTTCCGCAAGCCGAGAGGAGCTTACCGTAGCAAGCAGTGGCGCATCCCGCCGTATGGCGAACTTCAGCCTGAATGACATGGAGAAGCCATGCATGGAAGCATACTTGACGCCACGGAGCATCCGCACAGGATCCTCTTTGAACATGCGATCCAGGGGTATTATCGGTTTTAGTTTGCTCTGCACCAGGTCTTCGAAGCCCCCCAGAAAATCGATGAGTTCCTTGGTGAGGGGGTTGTAGTACAGAGCGTTGATGGTGAAATCGCGCCGGCGCACGTCTTCTTCCATGGTGCCGAACTCATTGCCGACACTGCCTGTCGCCAGCGAGCGGAAGGTGCTCACCTCATAGATCTTGTGGCCTGCATACACATGCACAAGCTTGAAACGCCTTCCGATGATACGGGCGTTGGCAAAAATCTTTCGTATGCGATTCGGAACCGCATCGGTCACCAGATCAAAATCCTTGGGCTTTCTTCCCAGCAGGAGATCGCGTACTGCCCCTCCGACGATGTATGCCTCATAGCCATGAGAGGCCAGCCGTGCCGCAATGGTGACTGCTTCCCTGTCAATGGCCGAGCTGTCGATATGGTGTTCTTCAGCGCTGTAGACCTTGGCCCTGGCCTGGAGTCTGCCATCTTGATCTCTGACGTATCGGATTCGCACTCGGGAGCCTCACTCGAAAACTCCCTTACAGTATACAAAATCACCGGATATGTCGAGAGAACCAGTCCGCCACATCACCAATGACTTCATCCTTGTTGATTTCGTTGATCATCTCGTGCCGTCCGCCCTCATAGCAGCGAGACTCGAAATCGAGAATGCCCAGGCTACGGAAGTGGCGTACGAGCTTTTCGTAACCTTCCTTCATGCCGATGACAGGATCACGCGAGCCACAGAAGAGGTAGAGTGGCAGCGAGGGTGGGATGCTCTCCAGGAACCCCTCGCTGTAGACCTTGCGGATGCCATGCAGGAGGTCTCTGTAGAAACCGTAGGTACAGACAAAATTGCATTTGGGGTCGGCAATGTAGGCATCGACGACTACTGGATCGCGCGTGAGCCAGTCGAAACGGGTTCGCGCCTCAGGGACGGTTTTTGCGTACGCGCCGAAGGTCATGGTGTTAGGCAGGCGTGCCGGAGCACGCAGGCCCTTGATAGCAAGGCCCAGGCTCACCACCAGGGTACCTGCCTTGTCGAGGATGGGGTCAGGAGGCGCGGGAGGTGCGGAGAGCACTACACCATCGAAATACTTGCCGAAGGTTGCGCTGAGCGCAAGGCCAAGCAAAGCCCCAAAGGAATGGCCAAAATAGAACAGCGGTACCTTGCCGCAGGTGCGGGATGCATGATCACCAAGCTCGACAAGATCCTGCACTACCCTCTCGAAACCATTCTGTTCTGCGAGCAGGCCACGATTTTCGCCGGGATCGGTATCCCCATGACCTCGGAGGTCCGGTATCCAGCACGAGCAGCCAAGTGGAACCAGCGCTTCGGCAAGCCTCGTGAAGCGCTCCTTGTGGTCATTCATGCCATGACCGATTACAACTGCCGCTTTTGCAGAGCTCTCCGGTTCGAATCTGAGACAGACAATTTTTTTTCCATCACTGGCGGTGAATGTATCTTCCATAGCAACGCGCTCCCCGGCCTCCATCCGCGCATGGTGAACTTTGATATTCGTGAGTCTCTGCACATGCAAAGACAATTCCTGCTAGCATATTATCGACATTTTTCTTATCATGATGGAGTATTTTCATGCAAACCCTCCGAAAGGGGAATGATTTCGGTGATCATACTGACCAGCAGGACTGTCAGAAGAACCCGCGCCATCGGCAGGCGAATAGGTGCCGGCGCTCCCTCGGGGGGCATTCTCGCCTTCAGAGGAGATCTCGGAGCCGGCAAGACCACCATGACCAAGGGCATTGCGGAGGGACTGGGCATCGAGCAGACCATTGCTTCTCCCACCTATACCCTCATCTCGGAATACCAGGGTCGATTGCGGCTCGTGCACATGGACGCCTATCGGCTCTTCGATGAAGATGAATTTGCGGCGACCGGGGGCATCGAGCTTCTGGGTACGCCAGGTACGCTCTGTGTAGTTGAATGGAGCGAGCGCATCAGTGGGGTGCTTCCCAAGGAAACTCAGTACGTCTCGATCACTGTCGAAGATGATGGCACACGGCTCATCATGCTCGAAGGTTCCTGGATTGAGATGATCCCGTGGAGGCCGTTCAGCATACCGCACGAACCACGCCATCCTGCGGAGATGCAGGAACCATCGCAGTTTCAGGCCTCATACAAGGAGCAGCAACCATGATGCTTGCCATTGATACAAGCACTGCGCAACTCGGACTGGCACTTGCTGACCATGGGGCTCTGCATGCATGGGCTGCCGCCCAGCCGTCGGCTACTCATGCGGAAACTATCCTGCCCATGGTGGAGGACATGCTCCACCGGACAGGAGCACGTACCACCGACCTTGCAGCAATCGTCGCGGCATCAGGCCCGGGTTCATTCACGGGACTCCGCATTGGGGTAGCGACGGCGAAAGGGCTTGCGCTGGCGCTGGGTATACCATATGTCCTTGTTCCGACGCTGGATGCATGGGGCTGGGCATGGCAGCACGATGCTGCGCTGGTGGTTCCTCTCATCGATGCCAGAAAGCAGCGCGTCTATACTGCGCTCTATCGTGGAGGGATGAGAGCGGGGGCCTTGATGGACATCACGTTGGCCGAGCTTGCCCGCCAGATCAGTCAGGAAGCAGAGGTGCTCTTTGTGGGGCCTGACGCGGATATGGCCGAGGAGTGGTGCCTGGAGAGACCAGGATGGGGGTATGCACAGCCAGACATGCAGCGTGCGCTTGCGGCGCTCGCCGTGCTGGGAGAGCGGAAACTTGCAGCGGAAGGGCCAGCACGTGATGACGAAGGCCCGCTGTATCTGCGCGAACCAGATATAGGCACGCCACGCTGACAGATAGCGCAGGCAGCCGCTCAGCACACTTCAGGTTCTCTTTTGCTTACAAGCGTTTGAGATACACACGGCGGCGCTTGTGCTGACGCTTGGGATATTCCTTCCAGATTCCCTGAACTTCGACATTGTCTTCCAGCTCGGGATTGGTTTCAGCAAGTGGGATGCCTGCCTCCATCGCCGCTTCCTGGATCGAGTGCATGAGGAAGGCAATCACGCCTCGCGCCCTGTACTCCGGACGTACTGCCACCAGGTACATATCGAGTACGCGAGGGTGCTTGAGCGCCTGCAGGATATAGAACCAGCCGAGAGGGAACAGCCTGCCCTTGCACTTGAAGAGCGCATCCGAGAGGCTGGGCATGGTAATGCCAAAGCCTACCAGCCTATCCTCCTGATCCACCAGAATCTTGGTGAAGCGCGGGTCCACAAAGCCCAGGTACTGCTTGATGTAGCTCGCTACCTGCCGTTCGGAAAGCGGCGTGGTTCCGTAGAGATCGGCATAGGCAACATCAATGAGCTCGAACAGCTGCCGGCCGAATTTCCGGACAATCTCTCGCGAATTTTTCCACTCATACAGTCTGACACCCGAGCGTTTGGCGAGGATTTCGGTGACTCGCTTTACTTTCTCGGGGATGGAGGTGGGCAGGGAGATCTGGAACTCGATCCAGTCGACATCCTTGGTGTATCCAAGCGCTTCGAGATGCTCCGGATAGTAGGGGTAATTGTAGATCGTGGCAAGTGTGGCCTTTTCCTGGAATCCCTCCACCAGCATGCCCTCTCGGTCGAGATCGGTAAATCCCATCGGGCCGTGGACGCCTTCCATGCCTTTTGCCCTTGCCCAATGCTCGACCGTGGAGATGAGCGCAGCCGATACCTCACGATCATCGATGAAATCGATCCAGCCGAAGCGGGCATATCGATTGCCCCATTTCTCTATGTAGCGGTGATTGATGATGCCTGCGATGCGGCCTACCATGCGGCCATCCTTCCAGGCAGTCCAGTATTCCGCCTCGCAGAATTCAAAGGCAGGATTGCGATCCTTGCGGAGCGTATTGAGATCATCGGAATAGAGGGCGGGCACCCAGTTGGGTTCATTGCCGTACAACGTGACCGGAAAGTTCACAAAGCGCTTCAGTTCCAAAAGAGAGTCCACCATACTGATCTCAACCGCCATGCTAATGTTCTCCTTTTTCAAATTCCGCGACAGGCGCTTCCTCAGCACTCCATAGCGCGATGAAGGCCTCATAGGCTGCGATGGTCGCCATGGAGACAATGTCGCCAAGCTCACCTCTGCCCAGCCAGTCATTGCCATCGAGCACATAGAGCTGTTCGAGCTGGCGCCGCGCGTCCTCCAGGGTGAAGCCGGGGTCGATTGAGCGCCGCCGGTGCAGGCCTTCCAGCGTGCCTTCGTAGATTTCGTGATACTTCAGATCCTGCCAGCGTTCCATCATCACCTGCCGAGCGCAGGCTGGTTTCCTGGCCCATTCCGGGCTGGCATGCCTGCAGCAACGGGCTGATTATAACCATACGTACACAATCACCACAAGGTATTGACCAAAACACTGATTTGACAGTATAAAAGCACCCGCACGGCGGGATAGCTCAGTTGGCAGAGCAAGCGGCTCATATCCGCTGGGTCGTGGGTTCGATCCCCTCTCCCGCTAGGTACAAGAAAAGGCTCCCTTATGGGGAGCCTTTTTTGTTGCTCGAGCAGGCCTGGCAGCGCACGTGCCCTGCTGCAGAATTGCCAGCCATTGCAGAGACCTTCCCGCCTGAGCGGGCCTGGTGTTATGGTCGCCCCTCTTGCAGAAGGGATGGACTTTACAGGTGGATATGGCGCATCACGCAATCGCTTCCCGCACTTCGCAGAGCGATCGAAAGATGGCAATGACGGCGGCACGGGACCGCTCGTCCGGCTCGACAAGATCAGGCACCATGACCGGCAGACAACCGGCAGCAGCCGCTGCTGCTATGCCGGGATTGGAGTCCTCGAGGACCAGACAGCGCGCGGGGGGCACGCCGAGCCTGCTGGCCGACACGAGATAGATTTCCGGATCCGGCTTGCAGGCGCTGACATGATCACCACAGGTGACGACGCTGAACAGCTCCAGTATGCCTGCGCGCTGCAGCGTGGGGATCGTACGGTCCGAAGTAGTCGAGGTGGCGACGGCAAGAGGCAGGCCTTCAGCCCGCAGCATATGCAGAAGCTCGAGCAGACAGGGCTTGAGCGGCACGCCGTGCCTGATGAAGTGCTCAGCTTCCAGGGCAAGCCGCCTCGCACGCACACGGTCGTAGGGGAACTCGCTCCCGGCCCACGCGAGGATGGTATCGCGCGTGGCTGCAGCAGAGAGGCCAATGGTAGCCGCAAGCACCTCCCGTGGCAGCTCGAAACCGAACTCCCGGGCAGCCTCCGCCCATTTCTCGAGCATCAGGTTCTCAGTGTCGAACATGAGACCATCCATATCAAAAATGACGGCATCAAATACATATCGATTCAGCAGGCGCACAGGTACTCCTTTCGGTTTGCATGTGCAGCATTGTTTTACCAACTCTACAGAGCAGCAGGCGGTGCGTAAAGACAGGCTACCATATACTCCCCATGGACGGCATCAAGCCTGCATACTATACTTCTGTGTAGTATGAGCATCGAGACCACTTTCGGCATTCTGGCCGCGGCTGCCCGGGATGACGCAGCTGCTCCTTCCTGGAGCCTGTGTGAGCGGCGTGATGCCGACCTCGACATGGCTGCTGCCCGTGCCATCTGCCACGTCCAGAGGCTCGGC
This sequence comes from Spirochaetaceae bacterium, assembly GCA_026418115.1. GTDB lineage: Bacteria > Spirochaetota > Spirochaetia > Treponematales > Rectinemataceae > Rectinema. The sequence continues at coordinate 22,507 of JAOABY010000022.1, forward strand.
GGAGGCAGTGTGCCACTGCTCAAGATGCTGCTCACCAACGCGTGCAGCTACCACTGCAAGTACTGCATCAACAGAGCGGGCTCCAACGTACCGAGAGCTTCCTTCAAGCCGGAAGAACTCGCCCGTATCATTGCCCAGTTCGCTGTGCGAGGGCTCATACAGGGAGCTTTTATTTCGTCAGGCATTGCCGGCAGCCCCGACGACTCCATGGAAAAGCTGGTGTGGATGGCTGAAATACTCAGGAAGCGCTGGCACTATGATGGATACCTCCATCTGAAGGTGCTGCCCGGCAGCTCACCCGAGCTCATCAGGCGCGCCATGCAGTATGCCACCCGTGTATCGGTTAATATAGAACTGCCTACCGCCGAAAGCCTGGCAGCCATTGCACCCGACAAATCCCCTGATGCCATCATGCGCCCCATGGAAACTATCGCACATGTGCTGCAGGAACAGGAGACGCTGCGCGCGGACAGGCTGCACGGCAGAAAAACTGACCGCTCCCTGCAGGAGCATGCCGAAGTTTTCCCGGATGCCGGAAGTGGCGGCCAGACAACCCAGCTCATCGTGGGCGCCAGTCCCGAATCCGATGCTGTCATACTAAGGCTCGCACAGCACCTCTATCACAATTTCGGTGTGAGAAGAGTGTACTATTCCGCATTCCGCGCGGAAGATGCGGATCCTTCCCTGCCCCGACCGCCAGCCCCGCCTGTGCGTCGCGAATACCGTCTCTACCAGGCTGACATGCTGTTCCGATCCTATGGCTTCACGGCAGAGGAGCTCTTTGCCGGTGCGCCGCCTTTCCTGCTCGAAGATCTCGACCCCAAGACAGCCTGGGCACTCTCCCATCCTGAGTGGTTCCCCCTCGAACTCACTACCGCAGAGTATGGCCAGCTGCTGCGGGTGCCAGGCATTGGCCCCGCTGGAGCACGCAAGATTCTGGCGGCACGCCGAGCAGGCAGCCTCCAGGCGCAGACTCTGAAGCGAGCGGGAGTGAACCTCCGCCGCGCCCAATGGTTCATCACCATCAGAGGGCAGGCCTTGCCCTGGGATCTGGCATTGCTGCCCAGCGTACCCCCGGCAGGTTTTCGCACTCCTGTGGATGCGCTCGCTGATACCAACCTGATGCAGCAGCTTCTTTCCGAACACCACCAGGAAGAGAAGGCATTCCGCCAGCCAGAGCTCGATCTGGGCCTCTAGTGCGCGTTGTGTCAGAGCGTCAAGCCTGCATGAGGCGGCGCAATGATTCACCAAAGGGCGGGCGGGCAATACCCTTTTCCGTGATGATGGCGGTGATAAGTTCGGCGTCCGTGACATCGAACGCGGGATTGAAGACGCCAACACCCTCTGGCGCCATGGGACGTGCATACCAGAGCGAAGTAATCTCCCTGCCGTCACGCTCCTCGATCACGATGCTGTCGCCAGATGGGCACTCAAGATCGATCGTCGAGCTCGGCGCACACACATAGAAGGGGATGCCGAACCTTCGTGCCAGCACAGCCACACCCAGCGTCCCGATCTTGTTTGCCACATCGCCATAGGCAGCCACCCGGTCGCAGCCAACCAGCACCGCCTGAATCCACCCGCGCTTCATCACAGTGGCCGCCATGTTGTCGCAGATCAGGGTGACATCGACGCCTGCCTGCATGAGTTCCCATGCGGTGAGCCTTGCGCCCTGCAGGAGAGGCCGTGTCTCATCGGCGAACACGTGGAAGCCATAGCCGCGTTCCTGTCCCAGATAGATTGGCGCAAGTGCCGTGCCAAATTCGGCAGTGGCAAGGGCTCCGGCGTTGCAGTGGGTGAGGATTCCCCACCCTGGCTGCAGCAAGGACAGCGCATGCTCTCCTATGGACCTGCACATGGCTGCATCTTCATCGCGGATAGCCTGTGCTTCGTCACGCAAGGCGGCCAGCATTTCGTCACGGCTGCAACCCAGCACGCACGCGGCTGCAAGGCGCTGTTCCATGCGCCGCAGCGCCCAGAACAGATTGACCGCGGTTGGTCGCGCGCTCGCCAGCCTGACGGCGGCGGCAGATGCTGTCTGAGCGATATCTTCCGCTGTTACGGCCTCGCTGTGCCGCACTGCAAGGTATACCCCAAACGCAGCCGCAATGCCGATGGCTGGTGCGCCCCTCACCCGGAGCGAACGTATGGCCTCCCACACCTGCTCGACCGTACGCAAACGCAGGAAGCGTACTTCTCCAGGTAGCAGCGTCTGATCTACGATGACCAGCTCGCCCTGTTCATCATCGAGGCTGACCGATAGCGGTATGGAGGCCATGCTATTTCTCCCTGAAAGGTCAATCGGCGCGCGGAGCAGAAAACCGCTTGCCGCCTCTCACTGTATCTGAAGCATGAGCCAGACTCAATCATGGTCTGCTCTCCCCTCCCCATGACAGATTCGCCACTTGTGTCTATACTGCTTGCATGCCTGCCCAACCCAAACCATCATGGCTGAAAGTGCGTCTGCCGCACGGTGCTCAGTGGCGAAATGTCGAAGAGGTGCTTGCCACTCGCAGGCTCCACACCGTCTGCGATGAAGCCCGCTGTCCCAACAAGGGCGAATGCTGGGGTGCCGGTACCGCCACCTTCATGATCATGGGCGATATCTGTACGCGCAACTGTCGATTCTGCGCGGTGGCTACCGCCCGGAACGGCGTTCCGCTTGATCCGGAGGAACCTGCGCGACTCGCCGATGCGGTCCGCACGCTGGGCTTGCGGTATGCTGTCATCACCTCAGTGGACCGCGACGACCTCCCTGATCGAGGCGCTTCGCACTTTGCCGCCTGCATCCGCGCCATCAGGGCTGACGCACCAGATGTGCGCGTCGAAGTGCTCATCCCGGATTATGTGGATCAGGAACTGGAGATCGTGCTCGCAGTGGCGCCCGACGTGCTCGCGCACAATGTGGAGACCGTCCGCAGGCTGCAGCAGGTGCGGGACCATCGCGCATCCTTCGACAAGAGCCTCACAACCCTGCGCCAGGCAGCAGCCCGAGGCCTGGTGACCAAATCGAGCCTGCTGCTGGGTCTTGGCGAGCAGCGTGAGGAGGTGCACGCTGCCATGCGCGAACTGAGAGAGGCTGGTGTCTCCATCCTGGTGCTGGGACAGTATCTCAGGCCTACTCCTGCGCAGGTTGAGGTTGCCGAGTACATCCATCCGGATACATTCAAAGAGTACGAGACGGAAGGGTTGGCAATGGGTTTCACCACGGTCGTAGCTGCGCCCTTTGCCCGCACCAGCTACCATGCGCGCGAGGCGTGGGAACAGTCATGAAACTGGAACTGCTGGGCAAACCCGAGGGCTGCAAGCTACTGCGGGTGACCATCGAAGCTGCGCCACCTCACAGCGATACCTCTGGCGCCGAGCCTCCACTCAGTCCGGTGTGGCGAGTCACACATATTCAGATTCGCGGCGACTTCTTTGCCATTCCTGAGGAGGCCTTTGACGAAATCGAACAGAGGCTTGCTAGCGCTGCGCTTACCGAGCTGGGACAGCGCTTTGACAGCCTCGTGCAGGAACTCGGGCTGGAGTGCGCAGGCATCACGGGAACAGGCCTCCAGTCGCTCACTGATGAGGCACTGGCACGCCTGACCGCTGCCATAAAGGAGTGATCGCATGGGATTCCCGTTCAGAGTGCTGAAGACTGGACTGGCACCTGCAGCCTGGAACATGGGTATGGATGAGGCGATTCTGCATCAGGTTGCTGCCGGCGCTGCGCTGCCCACCCTTCGAGTCTATGGCTGGCAGCCTCCCGCCATCTCGATTGGCTATTTCCAGGGGCTGGATGAAGAGGTCGATCGCGAGGCCTGCTGCCGCGCAGGCGTCGACATTGTGCGGCGCATTACGGGAGGCGGCGCGGTCTTCCATCACCAGGAGGTCACGTACAGCATTGTCCTGCCGCTGAGCCATCCTCTCGCCAGGCCGAACATTCTTGATTCCTACCGCGTGCTGTGCAGCGGGATTGTCTCAGGGCTTGCCAGCCTCGGCATTGCAGCCGAGTTTGCGCCCATCAATGACATTGTCGCCGGCGGCAGAAAAATTTCAGGTAATGCTCAGACGCGCAAGGAGAACTGCATTCTCCAGCATGGCACCATCCTGCTCGATGTTGATGTGGATCTCATGTTCAGCCTGCTCAAGGTGCCGCAGGAAAAGGCTCGTGGCAAGCTCATCGAGGACATCAAGGCGCGCGTGACCAGCGTTCGCCAATGCCTGGGCAAGGAGGGTGCAGACTTTGATCGGGTAGCACACGCCATTCTCGACGGTTTTGCCAAAGCTCTCGATCTGGAACTGATCGAAGCAGCGCCCACCGAATCCGAGCTCGAAATGGCAGGCTTGCTTGCGGCCCAAAAATTCGGCTCTCCAGAATGGACTGCACACCGATGAGCACTCGCTCCTGTAGAATCTGCGGGGCAGCATACAGCATCTTCGCGATCCGCACGATGCGGTTCTGGCGCTGCTCGCAGTGCGGGTTTGTCTACCGAGCTCCTTCACAGCATCCCACCAGCGAGGCAGCGCGCGCACGGTATGGCCGGCACACTAACAGCCTCGAAAATGAGGGGTATCGCGCATTCCTGGAGCAGTTCCTGCAGCTTGCGCTCCTGCCGCACCTGCAGGCAGGCTCACGCGTGCTGGATTTTGGATCGGGCCCTGAGCCCGCGCTCGCCCGGCTCTGTGAGCGTCAGGGATGGCGGGCATGGATCTACGACCCTCTGTTTGCTCCTACGCGAGGGTGGAGGTCGAGGCAGTTTGAGGCGATTGTCCTGCATGAAGTGATCGAGCACCTGCCTCATCCCCGCACTACCATCTCCAACCTGCGCCCGCGAATGGCAAATGGCGGTTTCATCGCGATCCGGACGCGACTGCAGCCGTCGCCGCAGGCAGCGTTCGCAGGCTGGTGGTACAAGGAAGACCCTACGCATGTCTCGTTCCTCACCCTGGCCTCGCTTGAGATTCTTGCACACTCATGTGGGCTGGAGCTCCTCGCCAGGCCTGCCGAGGACATATTCCTGCTGGCCCAGCCCTGACCAGGAGACAAAAAAAGGGCTGCCGCACCCGTTTTGCAACGGTACGACAGCCCTTCCTTGCGGTAGGAATACGATAAACTTGGACTATGCGCACGAGCCGGCACCTGCGCCCGGCATGCGCTGGTTCATTTCATGTCTCGCTGCTGCCCTCTGCCTCGCTGTATCGCAAAATATCGGCAAAGTTCACCCTCTCGGGGGGATGCTGGCTGTCCTTTCTTCCCTGGGTTTGCTGTCTGGTGTCTGCATGTGCATCACCAATGACACAGCAGCGTCCCGTGGCAAGAGCCATGGCGCAGGAATCCGTCTTCAGCCCTGGTTTTCGCGCGATGAACCTGAGCCCATGCCGCAGGCAGGCATACTCGAAGAGAAAATCGAGCTCGAGCGGAGATTCCAGAATGATCCCCTCATAGCCATTCTGTGCCAACCTTGCCGCAAAGTCGTCAATTCTTGCCCAGTACACCCGCGCATTGCCGGCTGCCCGCACAAAGAAGCCCACTGCCTTGCGGGCGATTTCCTCGATTCCCTCCGGCGTCATGGCATAGTGCACCTTGCGCGCGTCCAGCCGCGTGAGCTTGATCCATCCCCTCTCAAAGAAGCGTTTCAGCAAGGCGTTGGTCATGCCCAGCGACAGCCCCGCCTGTCTGGCAAGCACACGCTGAGAAACAGGCTGCCCCTCCCCTTCCAGCGCATAGAGCGTTTCGAGGAGGGTCAGTTCGGTGTCCTGAGCCATGTTAATACTATGCGTCATCGTAATAGGTTGATCACAATGGCAATGACGGAGAGAATCGGCGACAGGATGCTCGCTCCCCGCACCAGGTGATAGATGATCGAATTGGTAGCCGCTACGATGTTGTCCTCAGGCTGGATGTACCTTCCTTCGGACGGCACTTTCTTCGACACCGAGTCATACACGGTGATCGCCTGCCCACTGTTGCGGTCGGTATCAAAGCCTCCCGCCAAGCCAACGTAGTATTCCCAGGTGCGGTCAGGGATGTACGGATACCGGCCGGGATTCTTCACCGCTCCCGACACCGTCACAAAGAACTGGCGGAAGGGCACGATGACAATATCTCCCGCCTTGAGTTCGATATCGCCTTTGAGATCATTCTGATACAGGAAGCGATTCAGATCCACCGCAACCTTCGTACCATCAGCGCGCCGCACGTAGGCACTGGCAAGATCAGAAACTGACGAGAACAGCTTGCGATTTGCCTGCACTGCCTGCGACAGACGTTCGCCCGGCATGAAGGTGTAGGATATCCGGTTTGAGGTCTGGGGTGCTGCTTCGTCGCCTTTCTCATCCTTTGCGAAACCTACCGCGCCCTCAAACCAGACTACCGGCCTCAGTTCCTGCATGGAAGGAACCAGTATTTCGTCAAACAGCTCAACGGAGAGCTGCGGATTCTGGCTGAAGTCGAGCAGGATCTTTTCGCCCACGGGATCCCTGGTCGAAATGTAGCGAGTGATCCGGAGCCTTGAGGGATTCGCTTTCTCGGTAAAACCTTCTGCATAGTAATTAACCAACTCCTTCAGACCTTCGCCCTCAAGCAGCTGATAGGTTCCAGGACGCTTTACTTCGCCGCTTATTGTGACCTGCTTGCTGATTCTGGCAATGACTATGGTATCACCTGGCCGCAGGAAAGGATCCTGCGCGAGGTCACCGAATCGCTGCGCCAGGAAAAGGTCATAACGCTTCTCGAGCCCATCTGCAGATCGCACTATAATATCCCGGATCGAAGAGTATCGTGTCAGCAAAGGCTTAATCGCTTCGCTAAGGCGGGTCAGCCCTGTGATGCCCACCCAGGAAGATGAGGTCACTTCTCCTGTTATGAAGACATACATTGCGCCAAAGGGGATCACGATGCGGTCATCGGGAAGAAGCGGTATATCCTGCGATACGTCATTCGCAAAGAGCAGCCGGTCGATATTGACCATGATCTTGTCCGGCGCTCCCTTTCGGACGATGAATGCCTGTGCAAGATTGCCGGAAGCAAGGATTTTCTCCTTGAGTGGCTGCAGGAAGGTGAGAAGGGTCATGCCCTGGCGGTAGTTCTGGCGCAGTACCGCATAGGCAACCTTCACCGATTGCTCACCCTGCACGTCAACAGCACCAAGCTTCTCCCCCTGGACGGCACCCTCTAGATATACAACCGGCAGAGATTCGTCTCTGCTCGGCACCATTACCGTGTCCCCATCCAGCAGCGGTGGCAGATTCCTATCCGAGGCATTGAATGCCACACTCTCCGCCGCGGGATGGTCTATCGTCGCCTTTCTCGTCAGCAGGATAGCGTCAGTCCTCGCATTTGGCCATGTACCGCCGCCATACAGATCCAGCAACTCCCTTATACCTTCGCCAGGCAATGGCTGATACAGCCCTGGCCGGTAGACTGCGCCGTCCAGCTTCACGGTACGCTCTGCTCTGGTGATTTCAATAACATCTCCAGGCCTCAGCAGGGGGTTCTGGCTCTCATCTCCCTCGCGGGCCGCCTTGAAGTTATCGTAGACACCAACCGATCCATCACGCGATGTTACCTTTATGGCTCTGAGATTCGAATACTGTGACATGTGCCCCTGGAGCGCATCCGAGAGTCTCATGCCTCCATAGATCTCTATTGCCGTTGCAGCCTTGACCTCCCCCTTGAGATAGACATACCACAGCCCATACGGGAGCACGATGTGATCCCCGGCCTGCAGCATGAGGTCTGCAGCCTTGTCAGCTTTGAATAGTACCTGCTCGATATTCACCTGCATCCGTTTGCCATCGCGCACGACATAGGCATTTCGCAGATCCGCCTTCTCGGAAATCTGCGCCTGCAGGGGGCGCAGCACCTGGGAGAGCAGCAATCCCTGTCGGAACATTGTTCGTATAAGGCCATAGGGTTCCTGAGGCTGTTGAGCCTGTTGAGGCTGTTCTGTAGTATTCTCCTTCTGTGCAGGATTCTGAGCTGGAGTAGAGGTCTGCTGTGATGCGGCTACATCCTGCATTTTTATGGCCCCTTCCACATACACCACCGGCAGGTACTCCTCCCTGCTCGGCACCCGGATACTGTCCCCATCTCCCAGCTGCGGCAAATCCCTGCTGTCCAGCGCCACCAGAAGGCTCTCTCCCTCCGGCCGCTCCAACGTCGCCTTCCGCGTCAGCACCAGACTGTCCGCCTTCGCAGTCGGAGTGAGCCCCCCACCATAGTACCCCACCAGCTCCCGCACTCCTTCCCCTGCCAACAGCTGATAGCTCCCCGCCCGGTACACCGAGCCATCCACCCGCACGATCCTCTCGGCCTTCTTCACCTCCACCACATCCCCTGGCCGCAGATAGGGATCCTGGCTCAGGTCCCCTTCCCGCTCGGCGCGGAACAGGTCGTACGAGGCACTGGTACCATTAGCGCGTACTATTCGGACATCACGAAGAGAAGAAGTACCCAGCATCGTTCCTTTAAGAATTTCTGAAAGCCTTGAAAGCCCCCACGCTGCTGCAGTTGCAGCTTTCTGCACTTCTCCCCTGATCACCACCGAGAAAAGTCCTGTTGCAACGATCTGCAA
>JAOABY010000023.1 GCA_026418115.1 Spirochaetaceae bacterium
CGCCAGAGTACTTGAAACCTGCAGATGTAGAGTTATTGCTCGAAGGTGAGCCGGGTTTCACAGAAAAGAATGGTTTTGTCCGAGTCCGTGGACAGACCGGGAAGGAACAGGCTCTGCCACGGGAATTCAATACACATGAAACGCCCAGTGTTCTTCTCGCCAGACAGTATTTTGAACAGGATGAGAGTACCGGGGTAGTAAGGCCCGTGTTGACCAGGCTCAAGGGCTTCCGGATGAGATGAGGGAGGGGTTGCGCCATGGCAGAAACAGGTAAATTGGTAAAGATTGCTAGAGGTTTTTCACTGGTACCTGAAAAAAAGAGCAAATCTGGTCAACCGATAACATACAATCCATCAAGAGGTTGCATCTCTGATGATATCCAGAAGAAATTTGACACATCACGTATTGAATCATTGGATGTAGAATTTGACCTGAAAGATGGCCTACCCAGAAATATTCGTTTGCCTGGTAGTGCATTCATACCTCCGTCATCGTCGCCAACGAATTCGAACAATGCGGGCAATCAGGGGAGACAAGATGCTATGTATCCTCGTCAGCAGCAGAACAATCGACGCGAGAATCAAGAGCTTGGTCATGAATTCCATAACCCATACAATTTTGTACCTGCCTTGCCAAGAAATACCTTAGATCAGGAACTTGGCGATCATTCCCCTGCTCGCCATGATCGCTTCGAGCGCAAACTCTATAGCGGTTCTATTACCGTTACCATGGAAACCGTCACCCCGCTGCTCATACCTGATGCAGAGAATGCGGAAACAAACGGAGCAGGCCATACTACCTTTGACATGCTTACCGATGACCAAGGGCGTCCGCTGATCCCTGCATCGAGTGTCAGAGGCATGCTGCGCAGCGCCTATGAGATCATTACCAATTCAAGGTTCAGCAAGTTCCCGAAGGAAACTCATAGCAAGAGGCTTGGGTACAGGGTAGAAGCAAAGGAAAGCTTAAATCTCGTTCCTGTCAGAATCATCAAAGAAAATAGCGAGTTATTTGCTGAACTTTGGACTGGAACCCGTAGCCTGAATAACAATGCAGAGAGGGAACGAACTCATGAGCCTTTATACGCAGCATGGCTTCATAGCTATGAAAGAGATCCTGCGAATAATAATCATAAAATAAAAGTAATTCCTTGCTATTCGGATGAACCGAAAACTAAACCTATTCATGGCGATAAGGTGTATGCTGTTGTGCAACTCTATAGGCATACTGAAATCAACCACCCAAACAGGAGCTTCGATTTCTGGAAAGTTATGGCAATTTATCATAGCAGAAATGCTTTATTAAAAAGCAGAATTCGACCTGAAACGCAAGTGATTGAAAGAGGAAATAAAAGATATGTACCACAGAATATTATTAAACATGCACACGGATATATCTTTATAACCAATCCCAATATTGAGAAAAAACATGATGAGAGATTGTTCTTTCTTCCTTTAGGTACCAGTCCTCAAAAAAAGCCGATAAAACCTTCTGTAATAGAAACCTATGAAAAGCTAATAAATAATTATCAAGAAATACATAAAGACGAATTGGAAAAACGAAAAAGAGAAGGCAAATCATTTGATGCATATCTTGGCCCAGAACCAGGAAAGACAGCATGGTCGCCCCATGTCTATGATCCCGATTATTCCAAGCTTAAAGATGGCGACCTTTGCTATGCCAAAATTGAAGATGGAACCATAAAAATGCTGTACCCAGTCTCAATCTCCAGAGACCTGCAAGAGGCATCTCCATGGGATCTATTAGATGATTCGCTGAAACCAGCAGAAAATCTTAATCAGCTTTCTCCTGTAGACAGGGTTTTCGGCTGGGTGAATCCATACTCAGACAAACCAGTAGATCAGAAAGATGCCTGGAGAGGCTTGCTGAGGCTGTCGCCAGTACGGTGCCTAAACGGGAGAGATTCTTTACAAAAGTTCCACAATAGCCAAATTGGTGGTATTCCCCTTGCGATTCTTGGCAGTCCCAAACCCCAGCAGGCACGATTCTATGTAGCTAAAGACAAGAATGGCACACCTCTCGATAATGGCATTGGGAAAAAGGACGCTCAATACAAAGCCGGGTATTCTCTGCGCGGCAGAAAAGTCTATCCCCATCATTGCGGACTTCCAAATAACTATTGGAATGAACCAGAGCATGATCGCACCCAGCAGAAGAATGCTAACAGCAACTGGTATCAGGAATACCGGCGCCCTAAGGATGAAGATGGGAACGAACAACGGGACAACCAGAACAAATCTATCAAAGCCTGGATCAAACCTGGAACAAGATTCCAGTTTGATATTCAATTCATGAATCTCTCGGAGGTGGAACTGGGGGCTCTTCTGTGGCTGCTTTCTCTCAATCAGAATGATACCGAAAAGTGGTGCCTTCGCCTTGGAGCAGGGAAGCCACTTGGTTTTGGCAGCGTGGCTCTTTCCATCGAGAACGCTTGCTTTGCCAAAGGCAGTGAATTGATGATAAAGAAATATGCAGGATGGGATTGCAGATTGGGGAAGACACCTCAAGCAGGAATCGATCCATTAGTAAATAAATACAAGGAGGCAATGCAAAAATTTTTCACACAGGGATATCAATCCTTTGATGATATTCCATGCATCAAAGCATTCCTTGTTGCTGCAGAAGGATTCAAGGACAGTAATCCAATTCATTATCCTCGAACAACTGAAGCACCTTCACCAGAGGGAGAGTCATTCAAGTGGTTTGTGGAAAATGAACGACGAGAAAAATGGAGCCTACCATCGCTTGCAAACAGAATACCGCTACCTGTTTTACGAATCCGAAGGAGAGGCAACTAAATACTTAGGGATGGCAAAATGCCTACAGTTCTTATTTCTTTTCTGGGTACATCAAGATATGACTGCGTTGATTATCGATATTCCACGAATGAGAACGATACAATCAATACAAAATACGCACAGATAGCCGTGATAATGGCTTCAAGGGAATATTGGAAAGACACTGGCTTGAAACTCTTGATTTTTGTTACGCCCGAAGCGAGGGAAAGGAACCTAGATGAACTAGCAACAGAATTGGAGCGATTAAAAGCAGATAACAATTATCCGATTGACTATACCAGCATAAATATTCAGTCAGTACAGAATGAACAGTCACTCTGGAATCTTTTTGAAACGGTTTTCAAGGCTATCCCGCAGGATTCAGATATCATATTTGATATTACTCATGCTTTCAGATCCATACCAGTTCTCGGACTTGCAATTATCAACTATGCAAAAACGGTTAAAAACTGTCACCCAAAAGGAATCTACTATGCGTCATTTGATCAGAGCCTTCCTCAGCCCCATCCAGTGATAGATCTGACACGAATCGATGATTTGCAGCGATGGAGTATCGCTGTAGCAGAGTATCTGCATTCAGGGAACAGCAAGGAAATTCTTCTTCTTTCACAAGAGGTTGCAAAAAGATATTACACATCCAAACGACAACCAGACTTTACCTTGAACAAGCAGAAGAATCTGGCTGAAAAGCTCAATGAAATCTGGCCTGTTCTTGCAACAAACCGCTCTAAGGAAATAATTGATGGTTCGCTGTTTAAAGATATCCAGAAAATACTTGGAGAACTCAATCAAGAAAATGCATCCCATATCAAACCAATGACTGCGCTCTATGATAAAATCTATGATTCATTGCGGCTTTTCAAACCCGATGCACTATCAAACCTTCTTGTAGCCGTGTTTCTCTGCATTCAATACAACATGATCCAGCAGGGCATTACCATTCTTGAAGAGAGCATAATTACTCTTATCCTGAATGAAATTGGTGCAGATTACATTGAAGAAAAAAACAGGAACATGGTTTCATGGTTCATGAATTACTGTGAGAAAAAAGAGGGCAACACTCATCCCAGGAATGAACCAGATCGTTTTGATAGCTATCTTGCACAGATACTTGACGACTGCATGCTGGCAACAAGTATTGCGTCAACCTTCAATAAGATCAGAGACTTGAGAAATGATATCAACCATGCCGAATTCAGAAAACAATCAATGAAACCTAGGACCATCATCGAAAATTTCCGCCAGTACTTCAAGGAGGCTCTCGATATTCTTTCAAGTATCGATACATTAAAAGATAATTCAATCAAGGAAACATCATCAGAAATAAAAACCCTGATGAAATAATGAACTTACTGCAAAGGAGAGTGACTGCTATGGAAAAAACCCTTATCTGCACCCTGGGAACGAGCCTTAAAACCAATATTGAGAGAGCATTGAGCAGCAGTTCTCCAGAGGGCATCAATATGCCTAGAATTGAGGCAGCCTATAGATCAGGAGACTGGAAGAATCTTTCGGAATCGCTTCTTGAGTTGCAGCCCGACAACCCTTTCCTTGGAGCCGAAATCAATACAATAGAATTCATCCTGCAGAGACTAGAAAGAAAGGGCGACAAATTGAGCCAAATCGTATTTCTTGTTTCTGATACCGATGATGGTAAAAACATGGGAAAGGTGCTTGAAAACTACTACAGTTTCCGATCCACTATCGATTCCAGATTGGATGGATTGGATATCAAGCTTGAAATAGTTGAGGGTCTGCAGGACAGGGATCCTAAAAAATTCAAGAAGGAAGGCTTGCTGAATCTCGTTCGCAAGATTTCAAAAATAATTAGTAAGACCGGAAAACCTGAAAAGGTTCTGATCGATGCTACTGGAGGATACAAGGCTCAGATAGCAATTGCTGTTATGTTCGGACAGGCATTTGGTGTGGATGTTATCTATAAACATGAAAAATTTCCCGAAATTATTGAATTTCCATCAATGCCAGTAACACTTGACTACAGCTATTTTTTTGAATTCAACCATCTATTCTCATTTTTCTGGTATAGAAATAACCCCACTATTTCATTTTCTGAATTTTCGGAATACTTCAGTTCCACTCAGCCTATAAGGAACTATTCAGAGCTTGCTAATAACAAAGATTTTTCAAAAATAAAACTATTCTTTGAAGATGAAACAATTAATGATGAGCATTATTTCTCTCTGAATCATGCTGGTATCATTTACATTGAAGCAGCATTCAAGAATTATGTTTTCACCCAGAAAAAAACGTTGCCTCCGGAACTGCCTGAATCCAGACGTGAAGAACCAAGACTGACTGGCGATCATCATTATCCACAAGGATTTCTCGATTATATCAAAAAAATATGGAATAAGGAAAAATGGATTTCAACAATTATCTGCATTCCTTACGATAAGGAACGGGGAATACCCTGTCGAGGCTTTAAAATAGCTGAAATAGATGATGAGCATCAGATAATTGGATTCTATAGAGATAATAATTACAGGCCTGCCAGATTCAGAATACTTATAGGCACTGAATTGGATACTCTGACAGCGTATTCTGCCGTACAGCATTTAAACAGCAATATTGATTGCTACGATTAGGAGATGATGACAATAATCATTTATTCGCATAATGCTTGAATCACCAAATATGGCCTAATTCAAGCATTATGCGATAATGAACTTCTCTTATACTTCCTGATATCCTCATTTTTTCCCCTAAGGCTCACTCTGCTTTCTTCGATCCGTTTTGTTTCCTCTGCCTCTCCCCCATTACCAGGCAGCTCAGCTCCAAACGTAGAAACCATAACCCCGACACGGCCGGCAAGCCATCCCCCCACGAGCGCGGCAGCGGTAATCATATAGTTACCCCAGAGGAACACAAGCTGCCCGTGAGGTTTGGTATAGAAAACACAGAACGGATAGGACAGCATATCCCATAATTCCAACTCTATCCCGACAGGATGCTGCCCCAGCCTGCCCTTCGCGATTGCCAGCATCGCACCAGCATGCAGAAGCGATCCCAGCAGGAACCCGATGGCAGACCCAAGCGTGTTCTGTATGGTTCTGATATTTTCCTTCCTCTTTGCATGTAGTTTTTTCAGTTCTCCTGCAAGTTCCTCATTTTCCTTTTTCAGCTGGTTGATAAGAGCAGGCAGATCTTTGACCGTGCTGCCTTCTTCCTGTGTATGCAATGATTGCTCAAGCTGGCTTCTGAGCAGTGCGACAGTCCGTTGATTGGTGCGAATTCGCGTGCTCAAGTCGCTGGCTTTCCTGTAACTCTGTCTGGAGACATACAGGGTGGCACGGCTGACGTCATGCGTAGTGATGAAATTCCTGTACTTCTTCCATTTTGTGCTCGCCTGGAGCAACAGGAAGAGAGAAGTATAGATTCCGAAAAGATTGATCCCCACCAGAATGGGAATAAGCAATAGGAACATCGGCTCACACTCCTTTCATACGTTATATTCTGAAGAAAAGCCGCAGCACCGCCTTCAGGCTGGCATCATTTCCACTGCATATATTCCCTGACATATTCATACGCTGCAATAATCTGCTTAGTCTTTTCCTCCGCTTCCCGCTCGCGATCCCTGCCGAGATGGTGCACCCGGTCAGGGTGATAGCGCGCAATGAGCTGCCGGTATCTGCGCTTCAGAATTTCATGGCTCTGAGGCATGACATCGAATTCCAGAATACGCAGGCAAGCGGCAAGCCTGTCATTCCCCGCCTGAGCCTGCTCTCCCTCCTCATATGACTCCTCATATTCATCTTCATCGCCGGCATCTTCCTCATCGGTTTCTGATTCCTGTTCTTCTTCGTACTCATCATATTGATCGCTTGCGTTGCCATCAGCGCTCTCTTCGTTCTCATCTTCATACGATTCAGTATCTTCCTGCGTGGATGCTGCATCTGCTGCATCGCTCGCAGCCTTGAACGCCGCAAAATCGATATTGATTTCGCCGGCATCGACTTCGACGAGCCTTGCCTTTGCCTGTTTCAGAACATGATTTGCATACAGAAAGCCAAGAAAATACCCCAATACTGTTATGCCGATTCCCAGAAAATAAGTAATGTCCCCATACGCCTCCAGAACATGGGTGGGAGCAAAAAGGACGCTTAAAACCAGAGTGAATATGTACTCTCTCTCGAACAGATCAGGATTTGGAGGCAGAAACAGGAGCGATGCATAGTACAGCAACAGGCTAGCAAAAGCTTCACACATTGCAAGAAAGTGGTCATCGAACAGCCATATATCGGAGTCTCTCTTGCTGTATAGCTTCGCCAGTTCTTCAGAGATGTTCTTGTTCTGCCGTCTCAGAATTTCCATTTTTTCTTCCAGAATTCTGAGCGATTTCTGATGTGCCCTGCCTTTCATGCAGGCAGTTTTCTTCTGCGCCATCAGATTGAGGAGCGCTTCATTTTCCAGCAGAGTTCTATGGTATTTCTTCGCCAGTTCATAATCTGATGCCGAAAAATAGCCCAGATTTCTTCTCAGGTGATGTCTTAGAATATAGCTGTAATACTCGTATCCTTCTTTAATTCCATGCACCACCAGGATCAGAGGCAGAAACGGACTTAGCAGGAGTAACAGACCTGCCAGCTTCAGAATTTCACCCAATGAATACATTATTCAGCCCTACCCGGACCATGCTGTATTGCATGACGCATGTATCAGACTGCCTCATTCATCCACCAGGGCGTGCTGCCGACGCGGGGCTGCCCGCCCAGAAGGTCCCGGAGCATGCCTCTGCGCCAGGGAGTGAATCGAGCTATTGGATCAACATATTCCCAGAATATCGAGTCGAAGAGCTCTTCCGAGATTCCGGCATACGCTGAATGGCCTTCTGCTTCATATGAAAGCACCATATTCATGTGCAGCTTCCTGCCACTCGGGAGGTTGTGCCTCATCACGGTGTGCGATTTGGGATGCTCCTGCAGAAACCTGACGAGCGAATCCCAGTCATTCCGGTATCGCTCATCCCGGAATGGCATTCCCATCGTGGGGATTTCCAGTTTCTTTGCAATGAACTCAATGCTGGGATGATTGCGTGCCTTCAACTCAACAAGAAACTCCTCAGAATCCCTGTTTCTGAACGGGCGATGCAGCGTGGTTCTTCGTATGCATACTGGGTTCAGGTTCCTGTCCATGCTCGTCAGCGCTGCCCAGGGAAGGTAGAACCATTCCTCCAGGCAGTAGCTCTTTTCGAAAGGTGAGATTTTGTTGCAATCACGCACAGCTATATAGAAGCTTTTTTCATAGAATGGGATGGGCAGCAGAGATTCCTTGTAGAAGATCACTCTTCCCGGAATCTCGCGATAGGCAAGAGGCTCTGACTCCATGGTGATGCTGTGGTCGATATTGGCTGGATCAAGGGCCTCCTGGAAAGGATTGTCAGGGCTCATCGCACCTCCCTTACCTGCCTTTTTTCATACATCAGCGCGGTATATACACTATATGGGGGACATATGATGGCCCTGTCATGCAGATTATGTTTAAGAATTATTTCTTCGGGAGAGTAACGTTACCTCAGCTTTTCCGCCCTTGTGCGCGCCTCGGCCAGCACTGTTTCCGCGCCTTCGATCCTGCCATGGCGCACCAGAGGCACACCGTCACAGAACACGGTATCGACGGCAGCTCCTGCGCCTGCATACACAGCATTGGCCAGAGGATCGTGGCAGGGGGTCATGGACGCCTTTCGAAGGTCGAGCAGCACAAGGTCCGCAGCTGCACCCTCCTCAAGCCGGCCAGCGCCCGTTCTGAAAAAATCGTGGCCTGCTGAGGTGACTGCCTGTACAAGATCCTGCACGGGCGCCCTTCGCGGATCGCGCCAGTGATGTTTCTGCAACAGTCCTGCCAGTTTCAGATCAGAGAAGAGATCGAGTGAGTTGTTGGAAGCTGCGCCATCAGTGCCGAGCATCACTCGGATACCGCGAGACCTGGCAGCTTCCCAGTCAAATGCCGGCCCGCTGGCCAGTTTCATGTTGGATGCTGGATTGTGTACCACCGTTACGCCACGGTCCGCCAGAAGATCCCAGTCGGCTGCATCAAGCCACAGACAGTGGGCTGCAAAGGCCCATGGACCTAGCACGCCGAGTGCATCGAGATAGCGGGCAGGCGACATGCCGGTACGCTCTCTGCAGAATCGATCCTCGGACTCGGTCTCAGCCAGATGCAGATGGAGCAACAGACCGCGTTCCCGGCACATGCGGGCAAGAAAGCGCCAGCTCGATGCTGCTGTGGCATACACCGAGTGGCCGGCAATCGTAAACATGGAGCGGGGGCCACAGTCAGGAAGGCTGCTGAAAAAGCGCTCGCAAGCATCTCTCTGTGCTTCTGCCTTCGACTCATCCAGACCATCGATCAGTGGATAGGAAATAATGAACCGCATACCGGAATCTCTAGCCGCCTCAGCCTGTGCTTCCGGGAAGAAGTACATGTCCGCGCAGACAGTGGTGCCCGTGGCAAGCATCTCGAGCGCGGCCAGCCTGGTACCCCAGTAGACATCCTCAGCAGTCAATCTGGCCTCGCGGGGCCAGATCGCCTGCTGAAGCCAGGGCATGAGCTCCATGTCCTCCGCAACACCTCGAAGGAGCGTCATCGCAGAGTGGGCATGGCCATTCACAAGGCTGGGGAGAACGAGCATGCCTCGCGCGTCAATGATCTCCCATGACCCGGCCAGCGAGGGATCAGCATCGGAATCGGACTGCGGCAATGCCGCCTGAGGGTCACATGCCACCATGCGCCTGATTCGACCATGCTCAAGGTAGAGATCCTGCCGTATTCCATTAACCAGTCCGCCATGCACCAGATACCGCATGTCATGCTCCTTTGATCAGAGTGAGGCAAGCTGCATTACAATGCCGCGCAGCAGCGCCTCAAACGCAGGCTTGCGCCGCTCGGAAATTTCCAGCACCTCTTCCGAGGTAATGGGCTGGTCGAGGATGCCCGCTGCCATGTTGGTAATACAGGAGATGCCAAGCACCCGAAGGCCACAGTGCACCGCAGCAATTACCTCGGGCACCGTCGACATGCCGACAGCGTCAGCGCCCAGCAGACGTGCCATCCTGATTTCAGCGGGGGTTTCGAAGCTCGGGCCGAGGAACCATGCATACACTCCTTCATGGAGAGCAGTTCCAAGTGATGCGGCTGCCTGATGCGCCACCTGTCGCAGCGCGGGGTCATACGCCTTGCTCATATCGGGAAATCGGGGGCCTATGGTCTCATCGTTCGGACCCACCAGCGGATTTCTGCCGGACAGATTGATATGGTCACGAATGAGCATGAAGTCGCCAGGGCGATAGTCGAGGTTGACGCCGCCGGCCGCATTGGTCAGGATGATGATTTCCACGCCGAGCGCGCGCATGACACGGACGGGGAATGCTATCTGAGAAGGTTCCCAGCCCTCGTAGACGTGGAACCGCCCCTGCATGCAGAGTACCGGGACGTTTCCCAGCCTGCCTGATACCAGTCTTCCAGCGTGCCCCGGGGCGGTGGAACGCGGAAAACCGGGGATGGCGGCATACTGTATGCTCCTGCTTTCGTTCAGGCTGTCGGCCAGGCTGCCGAGCCCCGAACCGAGTACGATCGCAATCCGGGGAGCAGGCCCCAGAGCATGCACTATCGTATCGCGAGCCTCTGCAATGGCTGTGCCAAGATTACTCATTGCTTCAACCTCCATGTCTTACTATTCAATGAAGTGAGTAGTCCTGCTCAATACGGGCAAGCATCGTCAGCAATCTGTCCATAGCCTGTTCCACCGTGGGGCCCCACGCGAGGAGGCCATCCCGATGCCCTCCCATGCAGACCACCCCTGCAAGTGCGCCACCAGTTTCGCGCCAGATTTTTTGGATTTCATATCCCATGGCTGGTGTGCCGTAAAGAATATCGGCTGCGGTGCACGGAGCGTCTTCCGGCCAATGTTCCCAATACCATGGTGCGTGCACATGGACTACACCACCGATGCGGCTGTCAGCCTCATACAACGCAGCATGGGTGAGGCTCTCCGAGCTTGCCCGGACAGGGCCTGCGCACACAAGCTCGTTTGCAGCAAGACTCCACTCCAGTACAAGCGCCAATCCCGAAACACCCAGTACCGCTTCCCTGCCCGTCTGGCTGCCAGTGACCAGAAAACACCTCCGCCCCGCATGGTATCGGCTCTGTACACGCTCAGCCATGTCGGGGGCAAGCTCCAGCGCTTCGTCCAGGCTCACTGCCGAACTCACGTTGCCAAATCCCGTGCCATCTGCTGCTGCGCCAATCAGCCCTTGCTGCCAGAGCGTATTGCGCACGGCAAGCACCTTGTCTGCAGTCTCGCAGGTGCGGAGCACAGATTGCTGCCAGTGACAGGCATATTTGATGATGCCTTCAGTTGTGTCGTGCGTGTCGTGAGCCTGCATCAGGCATACTCTCCTCATTCTGTAGTATCCGGAATCTTGCCATCACGCAAGAGAGTGGTACAATGATGATGCCTCCAGCATGAGGCAGCAAAGGGGGAGTTCATGAGTGAAGGCCTGCATGGCTATTTTTTCGAGGATATCGAACCGGGCATGGTGGCAGAATCAGCCAAGACAGTGACAGAGGCTGATGTCGTGCTGTTTGCGGGTGTAACTGGGGATTTCAATCCTGTGCATGTCAATGAGGAATACGCCAGGGATACGATGTTCAAGGGGCGGATCGTTCACGGCATGTTCTCGGCAGGGCTTATCTCTGCAGTGCTGGGTACGAAACTGCCGGGGCCAGGGGCTGTATACGTGAACCAGCTGCTGAAGTTCAAGGCACCTGTCCATATCGGTGACACAGTGACTGCCCGCGTAGAGGTGCTTTCAAAAATTCCGGAAAAGAAATTCGTGACCATGAGAACCAGCTGCTCGGTGGGAGGCAGGGTGGTGGTCGATGGTGAGGCCACCCTGATGGTTCCCTCACGCGAGTAGGGATTCCCATGTTTACAGGTGTGCCGGCTGCCCTGGCTGCTGACACACCTGCATTCAGAAAACCGCAAGGAGAAGACAATGGAAAAGGCGATGATACGAGTGCGCATGAGTTCTGCAGATGCCCACTATGGCGGCAATCTCGTCGATGGTGCAAAGATGCTGGAACTGTTTGGCGATGTGGCGACCGAACTCCTGATCCGTCATGATGGCGACGAGGGACTGTTCAGAGCCTATGATTCCGTGGAATTTCTGGCGCCGGTGTTCGCTGGAGACTACATTGAGGCCACGGGCGAGATTGTCTCGGTCGGCAATACTTCGCGCAAAATGGTGTTCGAGGCCCGCAAGGTCATCGCGCCGCGACCCGATGTCAATGATTCTGCTGCCGATGTGCTCGCCGCACCGATAGTCGTATGCAGGGCTTCCGGTACCTGCGTGGTGCCAAAGGACAAGCAGAGAATCAGTCACTGAATCCTTTTGCATACCACTGCCGGATGCCTTAGCATTACTGTATGAAAACGAGGTGGTGCACAGGAGCTGGCCTGTTGCTTCCGGCAGTGGCATTGTGTGCATACCTGGCTCTCCAGCCAGTCTATGCACAGGAGAGCCTTCCAGCAGTCTTCCCTGCTCTGGCAAATCTTCCCGCCCCGGACTGGGTCAGAGAAGGGCTTCGTCTCAACTATCATGTGATGACCGCCACGGTGGGCGGTAACCAGGACACACCAGGCGTTGCCGGCGAGTCCATACTCCAGGTCGATGTCCTTGCGCTCGAACGAACAAAGGCCGCACTGCAGACACGAATGATGGTGCGCGCCAGCGATGGCCTGCACCCCTATCCTGCGACCGGCATGGTTGGCATGGCATCCTGCGCCGGAGACTGGTGGGCGAACCCTTCGGTATTCACAGGTACCCTCCCCCGAGACCCCACGGGTGCCACCACCATGACGCGAATGCCCTACAATGTAGCGGGACAGACCTATGACGCAGTGCGGATCGAACACAAGTCGGACCGCGGCACAGGAATATGGGTGTTTGACACCAAAACAGGCGTGCTCCTCTCCATGCAGACGTCAACCGTCACAGGAGACAACAGGAAGCAGCAATCGGTCATGACATTCCTCGGCATGCGCATGCTGCAGCTTCCGTGGCTGGGCATGCCACCCAATCCCCTGATCGCTACCTTTTCCGGGTTCTATGCGCAGGGAAGCTACCAGGTTTCCGTTGCCGGCGGATCGCCTGTCACGCTTGGCATGTCGATGCAGGCACAGATCCTTGATCGTGGCACGCGCTGGATACTCTACCGCCAGACCAGTACAGTGACTGCAGCAACACCAATGCCCGCCAACCCCGATACCAGCATCGTGGCATGCGGACCTGGCCAGATGGGCGGGCTTCTGCTGCCGGCAGGCGCTGCAGCGCGTCTCTCACAGGGCCAGACCCTGGACACTGATACGCTGACAGGCGCTCGCTACTATGTGGCCCAGACTGGTCCCCACGGTCTTGTGCTGTGCGAGGAACTGCCTGCAACCACCACCTGGTGGCATTACGACGGGCGAGGCTTCTGCGACCGACTCATTTCGGAATCCCGCGGTTTTACGGCAATCCGCATCGATGTCATGGTACAGGGCCGATGATCATGAGGTGAAGTCGCCGAGCCTCGCACCTCAATATAACATTTACTATCGCTCAGCCTCTGAACCTGTACTTTCCTTCTGCAAGGCAGTCAGCCCTTCATTAAGATTGGCATAGACACGATTATCAATCATTTTCAGGATGCCTGCCTTCTCAAGAGCCTGGGAAGGCTGCTCCTGAAGCCCGCAGAGCGCACACGCCACCTTCTTCTTCTTGCAGTGTTCGATGAATGAACGCAAGGCAACTATGCCTGTTGCGTCAATTGCCGGCACCTGCTGCATATCCAGCAGGAAGACATGGGGCGTTTTTTCAAGGGTGAACAGAGTATCCTGCAGCATGTCAGCGACGCCGAAAAAGAATGGTCCGGTGATTTCGAACACCTCGATATCCTTTGCATGACGGGGAATAGGCTGCTCTTCTGCTTCATTGAGGAACAGCTGGCTGGCCACATCACTGCGCTTGACACCAGAAACCTCGATCATGCGTTTGAAGAACAGCAGGATGGCAAGCAGAACACCGATTTCCACCGCAGCTGTCAGATCGATAACTACTGTAATGATGAAAGTAGTCAGCAATACAATGATGTCACTGCGTGGTGCTCGTTTGATGATACGCACGAAACGTTCGAGGTCACTCATGTCAAACGCCACTACAATGAGCACGCCGGCAAGACTGGCAAGTGGAATGATCGAAGCCACTGGTGAAAGAAATAGCATGAATGCAAGGAGTACCAGCGCATGTATCATGCCAGAAACCGGGCTTCTTGCTCCTGCCTTGATGTTGGTGGCAGTCCTTGCGATGGCGCCTGTCGCAGGAATACCGCCGAAAAGCGCGCTCGCGATATTGGCGATTCCCTGTGAAACCAGTTCAGCATTCGCCTTGTGTCTGTCTCCTGTCATACCATCAGCTACCACCGCAGAGAGCAGCGATTCAATGGCTGCAAGCATGGCAATAGTGAATGCATCAGAAAAGACCGCCCTGAACGTACTCCATTTCAGCGCAGGAAACTGGAAGGGAGGAAATCCTGCAGGAATTGCCCCGAAACGGCTCCCCACGGTATCTACAGGGATTCTGGCAAGCACAGTGAGCAGCGTCACAAGTGCAACGCTTGCAACCGAAGCCGGAATCGCGGGGTAGAATTTTCTCACCAGCAGAATCAGCAGAATGGTAAGGGCACCAATGCCGAGGGCGGTGATATTAAACGAAGCAATATTCTCAAAATACTGTCCCCAGCGTTCAAAAAATTCCGGCGAGGGATGCTCTATCCTCAGCCCCAGAAAATCCTTGATCTGCTGGGTGAAGATTAGTAGACCAATGCCAGTCGTAAATCCTGTGGTCACGGGATAGGGAATATACTTGATGAGCTTGCCGAGTCCGGAAATACCCATACCAATCAGCATGAGCCCTGCGAGCAGCGTGGCAATGAGCAGGCCATCCATTCCCTGTCGTGCAATAATCCCATAGATTATGACGACAAAAGCTCCTGTCGGACCGGAAATCTGGAATTTGCTGCCTCCCAGCAGGCTGCCGAAGAAGCCTGCCATGACTGCTGTCACCAATCCTTGCTGCGGAGTGCCACCCGCTGCAATGCTGAACGCCATCGCCAGTGGGAGCGCAACTACACCTACCGTGATTCCAGCCAGAAGGTCCTTAACAAAATCATTGCCCGTGTAGGCACCTTTGCGAAGCAACTCGAAGCTTCGCGGCTGTAATGAAGAGGGATCAGGAATTATTCTGGATTTCATGTATATTATTATATATAAATGCATGCGTGCATGCATACCACCTGTAAGGAATCTTGCAATCCTGCAGATTGTTCAATACTCTTCATCTGAATCAGAAATATGACAACAGATCGACATTGCTGGTCTGGTTTTCCTACAAGGATAAAGAAAATGAGAATATGCGTAGCCTATGCCTCCAGGACAGGTACCACACGGGAAATTGCTGAGAACATTGCTGCAATCCTGCGGGAACAGCAGGCGGAAGTCATCGTCACTTCAGTATCGGCCGTGGAATCCGTACGAGAGTATGATTTACTCATACTTGGATCTCCCATCAATGGGATGAAGGCACTTCCTGAATTCAGGGATTTCCTTGAGAAAAAGGTTGTCGGTTCCGAAGTTCCTTCTCATATTTTCATTGTTTCCTATATTTACCCACAGGGGCGTCCTTTCTGGCGGCGCGTTATCGAAAAGGAACTTGAGACCTTGCAGAGGCTTGCAGGCGCAACCTCGGGCATGATTTTTGGCGGCCGGCTGCCGCAGGCAATGCCGGGCTTTGCCCGCATGATCTTTGGCACGCCAGCAGATGCTCCTCTGGACATACGGGACTGGCATGCAATTGAAGACTGGGCCCGTCAACTGATTTCATGATCATGAATCTTCAACGTCTAGCCCATTCGATTCTGGATCATGCGACGCTGGATTTTTCCCGCTCGGGCGGCCCGGGCGGCCAGAATGTCAACAAGGTCAATACAAAGGTAAGTGCGAGGATTCGCCTTTCGCAGCTTGAAGGCCTTGATGAGCAGGAGCTTCATCTGGTACGAGCCCGTCTTGCCTCACGCATCAACAGGTTCGATGAGCTTGTAATCTCGGCACAGGATGCCCGCAGTCAGGCACAGAACATCCGTCTTGCGCTGGATCGGCTCGTTGTGCTCATTGCACAGGCAGCACGGCGCCAGACTCCCCGTATTCCCACTCGCCCTACCATGGGCTCACGAGAACGCACCCTGCTTCGCAAGCATCAGCGCTCCTTCATTAAGCAGTGCCGGCGGCGGCCTGACGATGAGTAGCACCATTGTCCGCCAGACGGAAGTGCAGACAATCGAGGCTACTGTCTATAATGAGCCTTGACTATGGCCGCTGCCGGCTTGCCGTATACACTGAAAGACTGCGTATGCCAGATAGTGGTGAGATTGTCCTGAGAAAGCATGGAAGGGGTGAGTTCCCACAGGCTCACGCCCTTGAACCAGTCGTCCCTGTTCTCTGACAATATTCCAAGGTATGCATCCAGGCCCCGTGCCTGAAGGTCATAATCTACTGTTTTGCTTTCACTGATCCCAGAGAAATCATACAGACCGCCCGCCACGCTCTGGTACCCGCCCTCCAGGGCCATGAGAGGCTTTCCAAAGCTCTCTGCAATACCACGCAAATAGGCCAGTACATCCCCTATCTCAATATCAGGCTCCAATGCTTCCAGCCAGCCTTGTCTGATTTCCTGAACACTGGCGCTGTCATTTCGTGTGACTGGCACATAGAGAGATACGCCTATCACATCAACCAGATCCCAGAAGCAGACCTCAGCTATATCAGGTACTGATATCCAGTTGCGATTGAAAAGCGAGTCATAGGCAATGGTGCCAGGGAACCGTGCCCGGACAGAGGCAATCAGATCAGCCCACTGAGTACGGAACCCAGTATCAAGATGGTTCATCTCGGTACCGATGCAGATGGCATCAACACCAAGTCTGGCTGCAAAGTCGGAGAGCTCTTCAAGGTATTCGCTGTATGCGGGGAAAAACGCTTCAGGTCTGAACACCGTAATATCGGTATTCCAGATGTTGCGATTTTCTGCGCTGTCTTTCAGTGTGACATGAGGCTTGAGCATGACATGGAGGCCTGCCTTCTGTGCTCGCAGGATGAGCCGTTCAATATCGCTCCATTGCGGATGCAGAGAATCCTGCATGGGAATTCGTGTGCCATCATCATTGAAATTGACAGCCCAGTCCAGAGCAATGAAATTCGCGCCTTCTTCGATTGCAAATCTCAATGCCTTATCGACCAGTCTGGAGTCGCTCCATTCTCTGCTGCCCCAGGCACAGATATTGAAGCCTTGCAACTCGAATACCGGATTCGCTGTGACCGTTGGAAGCCCCTGGAAATCGAACAGAGCACAACCTGCGCCCAGCGATACTGCGATCACAAGACAGCATACAGCCGTGCCATGAGAAAAGAATCTCCCCATATGCCTGCCGCCCTCTCATCAACACCCCTAAGTATACTTCTATTTCTGTAAAGCCTGCTATTTATTGATGCGCGCCGCAAGCTCGATTATAGCCTCAACCGTCATGCTCTGCTGCCGTGCTCTCTCGATTGTTGCCTGGCCATCTCCTTTCTGAGGGCCATAGTTGCCAAACTGGGCATGGTTGCCTCCTTCCAGGCGAACCAGCGTGGTATCTGCGGGCAGCCTCTGCAATGATTGCTCGAAATCTCTAGAGGCAACACCATCTTCAGAGCCGTAGATCGAAAGCACCTTCAGCGGCAGTGCCGAGAGATCAGTCGATGAAGCAGGATAGCTGGCCAGCAATACAAGGCCCTCGAGAGCAGCACCTGGAGAGCGTGCTCGAGTGTCCGATGAGCTTTCATCGCTCGTACCGCCTGTCAGCTCAGGATGTTTTTTTACAAATTCTGCTGCCATGGCTCCACCCAGAGAATGCCCGCCAAGGATCCAGTGGCTGATTGCATGATGCGCTGCCATTACGTTTGCAGCTGCATCAACCCCGAAAATAGCCAGATCCAGGGGCATGGGAGTCAGTACCACCAGAAGGCCGGCATCGGCAAGCTGGCGCATCAGGGGAGCATAGGCAGCAGGGTCAACAAGACCTCCCGGGTAGAATATAAAACCAGTATCAGGCTCGGTGCCGTCTTTCCCTGCAGGCCGGAACACATACCAGCCTTGTGGAGTCCTCGCTTCACGAGCGACGGCCACCGCATCGGGAAAGGCCTCATACCGGCTTACTCTGGTCCATCCCACAAAACCCAGCACGCTCACCACTGCAATGCCAAGCATAATGGCGAGTACCCTGCCCGCGATATTCCTTTTTATTTTCTGTCGCGTATCATCAGTGTTCATCGATGTGAAAGATAGCCAATGCAGAGCATTTCGTACAGTTCGTACAGAAAAGAAAAGCCGCCCTCAAGAGGGCGGCTCTGCAGTATCCCGGACAAATGCTACTTCAATAACTTGGCTTCACTTGCAGCATTCCGTCCGGCCTCCATGCCGAACACGAGAGGCGGAGCGTTGCCGGTGCCGCCAGCAAGACCATAGCCTCCCCACTGGCTGGTTCCCTGGACCTCGCCCGCTGCATACAGACCCGGGATCCAGCGACCCTTGCTGTCAAGGACTCTCATGCCGATATCCGTCTTTACTCCACCCTGCGTCATGAAGATGACACCACGATTGAGAATGCCATACCATGGCCCCTTGGAAAATGGTACTGCAGGCTTCTTGCCAAAGCGATCCACGCGGCCTGCCGCATAGTCGGCATTGGTAGCAGCAACTTCTCGCCGTACCTGATCCACCGGCAAACCGAATGCTGCACAGAGCTCTTCCAGGGTGTCTGCCTTCTTGACGGCATAGGGGTTTTCTGCGAGTCTCTTTTCAAAATTGGAGATTGGGAAACGCTTGTTGAAGTCGACCATCCCCTGATCGAAGATAATCACGCTTTCAAGATCAGGCTGTTCATTGAGCGCAACCTCGCGGGGGTCTTCATCTGAATCATCTTCGTTGATGAAACGCTCACCTCGTTTGTTGACCCAGATATCGCCTTTCCATGCATCTGCCGCACCAGAGGTAAGGTCGCCGAAACCTATCGCGTATTTGCCGGGGGTTGCAGGCATGCCTCCAAAATAGGCGCAGATATAGCCCATGTTGACAAGCTCTGCGCCAACCTCTTTGGCCATGCGGTGACCATCACCGGTTGCAAAGGGCAGAGTGACCGTCATGACCTCGCTGTACTTGGGAGAATACTGGCGGATCATTTCACGATTGCTGCCATAGCCTCCCGTGGCAAGGATAATTGCCTTGGCGCGGTAGGTAACAGTTCCCTTGTCTGAAATGGTCAGCACACCAGTGACACGTCCCTGCTCGACCACGAGGTGCTCTGCCTTGGTATTGAGAAGAATGGTGAGTCGGTCCTTGTATTGCTGCATCTTCTGGTACAGAAGATCGGTATAGATGCTCGATTTATTAGGGCTCGGGACATAAGTTCGCGGCACGCTGTACGGGCTGTGTGAAGGATCAATGAAGGGTCCTCGTTTGACATCGACTGGCAGACCTGCCCGTACGAACCACTCCCACACCGCAGTGGCCTTTTCCACAAAGGCACGCAGGATATTCTGATCTGCCTTTTCGTGGCCGATGCGGTTGATATCCTGGATGAACAATTCTCTGGAATCCTGAATCCCGCGTTCTTTCTGGAGCTCGGTCTCAGCTGCAGCAAAGGTGCCTGTTGCGATCGCTGTTGAACCGCCAAGTACCGGGTTTTTCTCAATCCAGAGCACCTTGGCACCCTGCTCAAGCGCTGAGTATGTTGCTGCATGCCCTGCCAGACCTGACCCGATTACAATTACGTCGGCATCATAGGCCTGCGCCATGGTGACTCCCGCCAGCATAAGAGCCAGCATGAGCATGACAAGTTTTTTCATGAGGCACCTCCTGTATGAATATCTTTGTATCTATACAGTGTATATTAAATGCACAAACCTATGTTGTCAATAAAATTCTATTGCAATCTGGCAGCGGAGTCGCCGCCCTCGATGTCATGCTTCCCAGTCGACACCTACGGAGAAGGTAGTGCTGCAGGGACCGCAGGCGATGCCATTGGTGGTAATAGTGAAGCAGACAGCTGAACGCGATTTGATTCTCCTGCAGAGCTCTGCAACGATGTCGGCCTCTGCGACAATTTCAGGCTCATCATCCTCTCGGAAAAGATCCGGATGAGTCTTGGCTATATCTTCCCGTACGTAGTGAACACCGAAATCTTCAATACTGGCAAACAAAATATGGCTGCAGTAGGTATCATCTGCATGTTCGCCATATACCATGTGACCACATACGGGGCAGCAGAATGGCGCAGGATCGCCATCCCATTCCATGGAAAATTTCTTCATACCGATACTCCTTTTTTGATGATTGCTTTTACCGGCTCAATTTTACTACCGCATTGCAGCGACTGCAAGGAACTTTCATGAAGCCGGAGTGAAAACATGTCCGCATTTGCCGAAAAGGCAGGGAATACCTTATTTTATGAAAGCATAGAGAATAGTGGTGACACTGTGATCACCAGGCGTATCAGAAAAAGGAGGCCAGGATGGAACTCAGGGATCTGTTTGTGATGGCAATTCAGGGAGAGATTGAAGGGCGGGAACTGTACCGCGCTGCAAGCGAGCGTACCACCGACAGGAAGGCCAGACAGGTATTTCTCAATCTTTCGAACGAGGAAAATTCTCATGTAGAAGCGCTCAATGCAATCGCAGAAAAAATGCTGAAAGGCGAGAAAGTCGATGTTCCTCAGCTTGCACCCATCGAGAAATTTGATGATGCGCAGAGTCCTATTTTCACACCTGAATTCAAGCAGGCGATCAAGGACAGACACTTTGAGGTGTCAACGCTCAGGATAGGTATGAAGCTTGAGAGTGAATCGGCACGATTCTATCGCGAATTTGCCGACAAGGTAGAGAATCCGGAAGTCAAGGATTTTCTGCTCTACCTCTCCCGATGGGAAACCTCGCATTATGAAAAGTTCAAGCAGCAGATGGGTATTCTTGAAGAGCACTACATGACACAGAATTCATTGTTCAGGTTCTGATGGCTGCTAAAAGAAGAGCCCGCCGGTCTTTTTCGGCGGGCTCTGGCCTTTTCATGTTGCCGAACAAGTGAATGAAAAGATAACAGTTGTGCTGCATCCTAGATAATTTTTTTTCGCAGCCTTGTAACAAGAAATTCCGCAATCAGCACCACAGCAAGAATTGCAACAAGGATTGCTGCCACTGCTCTCCACTTGAAAATATCGATGGCTGATTCAAGCAACAGGCCGATACCACCTGCTCCAACAAGCCCCAGTACTGCAGTTTCCCTGATATTGATATCCCAGCGCAGCAAGGAGATTGAAATAAAGCTTGGTTTTATCTGAGGCCAATAGCCTTTCAGGAAAATGCTCACAGGATTCGCTCCAACCGAAGTAACTGCCTCGATCTGGTTTCTGTTGACCTGTTCCAGAGCTTCAGACAGGAGCTTGCCTACAAAACCGATTGATCTGCTGGTGATTGCCATAACTCCAGCCAGCGCTCCCGGCCCGAACACAGCAACATAAAACAGAGCCCAAATAAGAGAATTCACGGATCTGCTGGCGACAAAGATGAATTTGGGAATCATTCTTACCGCCTGGCTTTTAATGATGGAGTTCGATGCCATGAGCGCCAGAGGAAATGTCACGATCAGTGTAAGCATTGTGCCAAGCGTGGCGATATTGATTGTTTCAAAAATCGCTTTGATGACATAGTATTGAAAAAATTTCCAGTCAATGGGCCACATGCGCTTGAAAAGATCCGCCATCTGTTCAGGCGTATCCTTCAGGAATTCTGGAATTATCTCTATATTTCTCAAAGAGATAATAAAAGCAGCAAGAATGAAGCCTGACAGAAAAAAATTGATGATTCTCCGGGGGCCGGTGTGCCGTTTCCAAGCTTCAGCAAGCTGAGGTGTCATTCGAAAAGCCTCCGTACTCGTTCTGAAACAAACTCATCAAGAATGATGAGCGCGATAATCACTATGACTATAGCGGAAACAATCCGATAATCGAAACGCTGGAATGCAGCGAAAAGTGTTCCGCCTATACCTCCTGCTCCTACAATTCCAAGCGTAGTTGAGTTACGCAGATTTGAATCGAATTGATACATCGCAAACCCAACAAACCTTGAACTCACCTGGGGCATTACGCCGTAGCGGATCAAAGACAGGAACGGCGCCCCAGAAGCTCGTACTGCCTCAACCTGTTTAAGTGAAATCTCTTCAATAGCCTCGATGAAAAGCTTGCCAATGAAGCCTATCGAAGCAACGCTGAGTGTGAGCACACCAGCCAGAGGACCAAAACCGACAGCCTTTACGAAAATAATGCCTATAATGATTGGATTGAAAGCCCTGAACAGACTAATCAGAAATCGAATCGGCCAGGTTATTGCAGGAGGCATGAGATTCCGTGCACCGAGCAAACCGAGAGGGAGGGATAGCGCTATTCCAATCACCGATGCCATGATTGCCATCTCTATGCTTTCCACCATATCATGGACAATATCATCCCAACGGGCAGCGAAATTTGGTGGGAAAAGCCTTGCAATGAATTTGGCTCCCTGATCAATACCTCTCAGAATTCGCTCGCCATTTATTCCAAGATTCGATACAGCCAAAACAACATACGCAACAGCAAGCAATGCCAGTACCTGACCGGAATGCAGCATCAGCCTTCTTCTTACTCTCGGCAAAAATCCAGAAGGTGCTTTTTCTCTTCTCAGGATGACATGACGTGTCAGTGCATCCATGAATCGCCTCCATAGATTTTTGCAAGTGTATCTTTTGTAAGCTGTTCAGTCGAACCATCAAAGACAATTCTGCCATTTGCCATGCCAACAATCCTGTCGGCAAATCTCCTGGCTAGATTGACATCATGCATATTCACAATTACGGGGATGCGCCTCTCCCTCGCAAGCTCAGCCATCGTCTGCATAACTTCAACAGATGTTTTCGGATCAAGCGAGCTTGTTGGCTCATCTGCAAGAAGCAACTCTGGATTCTGCATCAGGGCACGGCCTATACCGACACGCTGCCTCTGTCCTCCAGAAAGGTTGTCTGCCCTCTTGAGAGCGAATTCCGCCAGACCGAGCCGTTCAAGCATGGCTTCTGCTTTTCCTATGTCATCATCCGAGTATTTTCTCCGCAGAGCATCCCAGGTAGACATGTATCCAAGGCGCCCTATCAGCATGTTTTCAAGCACGGTAAGCCTTTCTACCAGATTGAATTCCTGAAACACCATGCCGATTCTGCGCCTTACTTCACGCATTGCCTTTCCATGGAGCGATGAAACTTCAACTCCCCTGAAGATGATTTTTCCGGAAGTTGGTGTTACCAGATGATTGATGCAGCGCATCAGAGTGCTCTTCCCGGCTCCGGATGGACCGATGACAATAAGAATACCTTCCGACACGACATCGAGTGAAACGTCATACAGTACCTGAGTATTTGCAGTATAGCTCTTGGATAAGTGCTGAATGCTGAGAATAGTTTCGCTCAAAGTTCGGCTCCTGATTAGATAAGAATGAGATACCCCGCATCAACCGGTCTGCAGGGAATGATGCGGGGCAATCAATTCGCGATTATTTCAGCTTCTGCAGAGCCTCGAAGGTAAAGACCTCGCCAGCTGCTTCAGAAACCTTCCGTACAACTTCCCAGTCTTTCTTGTAATTGATGGGGACGAAATTGGTTGCGCCCTCAAGGCCGTCC
Source organism: Spirochaetaceae bacterium (assembly GCA_026418115.1). Classification (GTDB taxonomy): domain Bacteria; phylum Spirochaetota; class Spirochaetia; order Treponematales; family Rectinemataceae; genus Rectinema. The sequence continues at coordinate 23,663 of JAOABY010000023.1, forward strand.
TGCATTTCCTTTGGAAATTTGAACGTAAAGAAGGCCTGCTTGATTTTGGCGACCAGATCGGGATGCAGATCATGAGCATACGCATAGGAAGAGGTCGGGAATGGCTGGCTCCGATATATGATGCGGAACTCGCTTTCCTTTACGGTACCGCGGTCAATCATGCGCTCAAACACGTCTGAAGCTACGCAGGCTGCTTCATAATCGCCCGAGCGTACACCGAGAATAGATTGATCGTGTTTCCCGGAGAATACCACTGTATAGTCTTTATCGGGAGTGACACCGAGAGGAGGCAGGAGCGCTCGTGGCGCAAGGTTGCCTGAATTGGAGCTCGGGCTTGTATGCGCAACCTTGCGGCCTTTGAGATCGGTTACTTTCTGAATGGGGCTGTCAGCCCTCACTATTACAATAAGATTATAGGACTGGAACTTATCTCCATATCCACGGCAGGCGATAGGAACGGCGCCAGCCAGATTCACGGCATACATGGTAGGACCTGTCGAAAATCCCGCAATGTGAAGGCGTCCTGAGCGCATCGCTTCGATTTCGGCGGCATTCGACTGGACCTGGTAGTAGACAACCTTCTTGCCTGTCACCTTCTCAAGGTAATCCATGAAAGGCTGGAAAAGTTTTTTATATACACCGGGATCTTCTACTGGCGAATAGGTGAAGATCAGTGTTTCAGGGTTTTTCCATTTTGTCTTATCCTTTGGGAGATCTGCCACGAGGTCGCCATCTTCGTCGACGTACATGGGATCGAGCCAGGAAACGACCTTGTCCTGAGCCGACACTGCGCTGAAAGGAATCAGGATCCCCACCAGCACCAGTACCATCAATGCCAGCAATGACCTTTTCACACTTTCCTCCTTCGCTTCAGGCATACACTCCTGCAGATATGCAAGTGCCATGCCTGCAGGGCCTTCAGCCAGATTAAGGTTAAGAAAGTGTAAACCCTGATCAATCAGCTGTCAAATGCAAATTGCCTGGAATGCAAACCCAAGGCTATGCGCGCCCTGATGCATGGCGCGCACAACCTCGAGCCAATCATTTCGCTGCAGGAGCAGGTGCGATCACCTTCCCTGAAGCAGACAGATAGTAGCAGATACCCAGGATTGCTGCTGCAATGACAACAGACAAGAGGTTGGGCATGAGTACAAGCACGCCGGCAGCCAGCAGCGGCAGGCGCATCCAGAGTGGGATTGGATGTTTGATGTAGCCTACCCAGAGGTAGCCGAATGCAAGTACGGACACCACCGCAGTGAAAATGGCAAGAATATTTGCCCCTGCCGACGACTGGAGAAGCAGACCGGGGTCATAGCAGAACGCAAAAGGAACCACAAAGGCAAGGAATCCCAGCCTTACCGCCTGAAAGCCAATCTTGTTGGGATTGGCGCCTGAAATCGATGATGCAGCGAAGCATGCAAGAGCCACAGGCGGCGTGATGTTCGAAATTACCGCAAAATAGAATACAAACATGTGCGCGGCAATGGGCGGAATACCCATCTTGACCAGAATAGGTGCTCCGAGCGCAGAGGCCAGGATGTAGGCACCTGTGGTTGGCAGCCCCATGCCCAGGAATATCGAGATGACCATGATCAGCAGAAGACCAAGGAAGCGGAAATTGCCGGCAAAGCTCAGCACGAAGCCGACCAGCTTGCCGCCGATGCCGGTCAGAGCCACCGCACCAAGCACAATACCTGCCGTAGCACAGGCAATTGCAACAAGCGGTATATCCTTGGCGCCTCCCTGGATGGCATCAAGCACATCCTTGGGTCCCATTCCATCATTCAGGAAGGTTGCTCCAATGAAGAGCGCCACCAGAATCCAGAGTCCAAACTCGCTTTCGGTGAGAGGTGCCGCAAGAGAGGGAAACAGTATTGCCGCCAGAATAAGCACCGAAATCACTATTCCGGTAATCACCGACAGCCGGCGACGCACTGGATCCTGCGATCTGGGTTTGAAGAATGAAACCAGCCATGCCAGTACAATTCCGATCACTGCTGCACGCATCGGTGTCGCACCTGCCAGCAGGAAAATCACGAGTCCCACCAGCGGAATGATCATGTAGGATTGCTTGAGCACTTCCCGCCTCGAGGGCAGGTCCTCTGCCGAAAGCCCTTTCAGCCCGTACTTGTGCGCCGACAGCCTCACCATCAGGAAGACGGCACCATAGTACATGAGTGCCGGCACAATGGCGGCGATCATCACCGTGCGGTAAGGTACACCGAGAAACGATGCCATCAGAAATGCGCCGGCTCCCATGACGGGAGGCATGATCTGGCCGCCCGTGGAGGCAACAGCCTCAACCGCACCCGCAAAATGCGCGGGATATCCAATCCTCTTCATGAGCGGAATGGTGAATGATCCCGTGCTGTAGACATTCGCAACCGCCGAACCGGAAATCGAGCCAAACAGACAGGATGAGGTTACCGCGATCAGCGCCGGGCCTCCAGGCTGCGTGCCGGTAAACGCCTGGGCAAAGCGCATGAAAAAATCACCCACGCCGCTCTTCTCGAGGAAACCGCCAAATATCAGGAATATCATGACATAGGTTGCAGATACCCCAAGTGGTGAGGCAAAGATGCCTTCGTCGGTAAGAAATACTTCCTCTATTATCTCAGGCACCGAGAAGGAAATCCCCTGGAAGAGGCCGGGAATCTTTTCCGCGAACGCCATGTACACCAGAAAGAAGCTTGCGATGATAGTCAATGGCAAGCCTACGACCCGCCGAGTCGCCTCCAGCAGCAGCACCACGAGCAAAACCCCGAGCACGAGCTGTGCCGTAGTGAGCGGATCGACCTGAACGATGCGCGTGCTGATGGCCCAGTAATTCAAGGTTATGTAGATGCCGGGAATCCAGCTGAGCGCTGCAAGGATCCAGTCATAGAAAGGCACTCTGTCCTGAGGCGCCTTTTTCGAGACAGGCCAGAGCACGAATACCAGCGGCATGACCATGGAGAGGTGCAGCGCACGCTGCAGGTATGCCTCAAAATTCCCGAAAATCGAAGTATAAAGATGGAAAAGACCGACAGCGAGCACGTACACATACACAGCGGTCTTTGCAAATCCAGTGAGCTTTCTCATATTCGCTCCGAATACATGGTAATGAAGCGGCCTGCCATCATCTGGCAGGCCGTTCCGATTCAGATGGGATGAAAATGCCGGCCGGCCGTCATTTCACGCTTTTCCAGAACTGTTCTGATCCAGGATGGGCAGGCAGCCCCGTGGGAAGAGCTTCCTTCGGATTGAGTTCCGAAATATCCTTGACTGCCATGGCCAGACTGTCGCGATTTGCCCAAAGCGCCTTGTTGAGTTCATAGACCAGGCTGTCAGGAAGATCCTTGCGAATGACTATACAGGTGTAATCGCCAATCGTCTTGACAGGTGAAGTCACCGATTTATAGGTGCCGGGCTGGATGGTAAAGGTTGTGGTGCCATAGGCAGCAGCAAAGGCATCGAGCGCTTTCTGACCGATGGGCAGGATGACGATGGGAGTATTGCTCTCGATATTCATCACGATGCTCGCCACTTTGCCGACAGAGAAGGCGAAGCAGTCCAGATGATTGTCAGCCAGAAGGTCCGCACCACCCTCATACGAAGTGAACTCGAAGGTCCATTTCTTCTTCTTGAGCTGGTCGTAGTTGGTATTATAGCCCTTCTTGAAGAGTGCCTTGATGACAAATTCGCTTGCAGTGCCCGGCTTGAGGGTTGCAAAACGGATCGGAATGTCCTTGGCGATCATGTCGTCAACGCTCTTGATGCCATTCTTCTCGGCAAAGTCCTTCCTCATTATAAAATAAGTATATTGAGTATAAAGGTTTGCCATGATCACCGAATTCTTGACTGCCTTGCCTTCGAAATCCTCCTCGCCTGCGATTGCAGCGCCCAGAAGCGAGGCAACAGTAAATCCGAAATCTCCCTTTTTGGCATCGGCATTCAGAATGTTGGCCACGCCACCGCCGGAGCTTGAGGTAGTCTGGATGACATTCTTGGACCACATTTCGGAAAGCGCTGTACCAAGCGCAAACCAGTTGCCTCCGGGGGGGCCGGACATAAACTTCAGCTGATCAGGCCAACCTGCCTTGTTCTGTGCCTGAGCACCTGTAATGAGGGCAAGCGCCATCAGACATACCACGACTTTGCGCATGGGTTCCTCCTGTTCTTATGCGTTTCTATCAATAAATATCCATATCATGAAAGCTGGTTTCTGTACAGAGATAAATTTTCATGCTCTCAGCTACCAGCTGACCATGGTCACCTGATCAGTCTTCCTCGTTCTTGTCACCAGCATCGCCGGATTCCTGGCGTCCTGAGGACATGCGAGCCGCATGACTCACACTGCTGTCAAACACTTCAGGATTGCGCAGAACATCTCGAGGTCTGGATCCCTGGGCCGGACCAACAATGCCCCGCTCTTCCATCATCTCAACAAGGCGGGCAGCGCGATTGAAACCGATCTTCAGACGCCGCTGGATGTAGCTCACCGATGCCTTGCCCTGCTGCAGCACGATTTCCAGCGCCTTTTCGAAGAGAGGATCCGAATCGCTCCCCTCGTCGAACAGCGTCGGCTCATCCAGTTCCTCTTCATCGATGAAAATCTCATCATCGATGTATTCGGGTTCGCCCAGGGTCTTCACATGGGCTACCACTCTCTCGACTTCTTCCTCGGACACGAAGGCGCCCTGGAGGCGCACCGGGAAGGGATCCTGAGCCCCCGAATAGAGCATGTCACCACGACCCAGCAGTTTCTCGGCTCCTACCATGTCGATGATGGTGCGGCTGTCGAACTTGCTGGCGACCATAAAGGCAATACGTGAAGGAATGTTTGCCTTGATGAGACCGGTAATGACATCGACGCTTGGTCTCTGGGTAGCAAGCACAAGATGGATGCCCACCGCACGTGACATGGCGGCAAGGCGGGCGATGGTAGATTCGAGCTCCTTGCCGGTGGTAGCCATCAGGTCTGCAAACTCATCAATAATCACAACGATATAGGGCAGCTTTTCCTGAGCAAGATTTCTTTCCTTGATTCTTCTGTTGTAGGAGCGGATATCGCGCACCGCCAGCTTGTCGAGCATCGAGTAGCGGCGTTCCATCTCGCAGATGCAGTACTGCAGAGCCTGGAAAGCCTTTTTGGGTTCAGTTATCACAGGCGTCATCAGGTGAGGTATGTCATTGTAAAGCTTGAGCTCGACTATCTTGGGATCGATGAGCATGAGCTTCACTTCTTCAGGAGAGCGCCTGTACAGAATGGAGAGAATGATGCTGTTGACACACACCGACTTGCCGGAACCTGTCGCTCCTGCGATGAGCACATGCGGCATCTGGGTGAGATCGATCACCTGCACCTCACCGGCAATATCCTTGCCGAGAGCCACAGGAATCTCCATCTTCGACTGACGGAACTGTTCGTGTTCGATCAGTTCACGCAGCGAAACAATTGATCGCCGCTCATTCGGTACTTCGATGCCGACAGCATGCTTGCCGGGAATGGGTGCCACGATACGAACGCTCGATGCAGCGAGGCGGAGCGCGATGTTGTCACTGAGATTGGTGATTTTCGAAATCTTGACGCCATGGGCAGGCAGAATTTCGAACATGGTGATGACAGGTCCTTTGCGGATACCCGTGACCTCTGCATCGATACCGAACTCGGCAAGCGTTGCCTTGAGCACGGCTGCGTTCGCACGCGTCTTGTCATCGATAATCCAGTACTGGCCATCGGGATAGGTATTCAGAAGGCCATCCACCGGCACCTGATAGGTCTTGAGGATTCTGCGTTCGATAATCTGCTCGACAATCGAACGTTTCTGTGCATCATCGGCGCGGCCTGCCACATGTGAGGGCGGCACGGACGTAAACGCGATATCGCCGGCAGGCTGTGCCTGCTTCCCCGAGGTATCAGAAGAACCCTTGCCATCTGCCGGAGTTGCAGGCCGGCTTCCTGAGGCCGTCTCGGATGCAGCCGTGACTGGATTGGGGCTTCCTGCCGATTGCGAAGCTGGAGTCTGTTCGGGCTGCTGTCTGAGTTTTGGATCAGGCGGCGGTACATCAGGAATATTGACGGAAACAGGCTGCTGGGCAAACATCCTCGCCTTCTCGAGCTTTTCCTGGCGCTTTCGCTCCCTCTTTTCCTCCCGACGTTCGAGGGCATGACGCAGGAATTCGGAGATTCGGGATCCCAGGCCGGGGCCTTCGCGTGTACTGCCCTTTTTGTCTTTCTCTTTAATATATCCATGAGCCTTGAGCCAGACCGTCAGCCTCGCAAAGCCTGCACCAACAAGGAAAAGGCTTGCAGCAAAAAGAAATCCAAGCCCGGCATAGAGAGATGACAGCCCGACCCTAGCCATCGCTGGGTGACTCAGGAAGAATCCTGCCGGATTGGTCGAGATGCGGGCAAAGGCAGTTACCACAAGAAAAGGCAGTGCAATCACGCCGAGCAGATAGGTAAGGCGCGGCAGAAAAACGGGCACATACACCAGTATCGCAGCCCAGAGACACCAGAAAGGAAGAAACCATGCTGCCCAGGCAAAAATGCCCGACAGAAGGCGCCCAGGCTCAATCAGCACGCTCCAGCCATTGGGCCACACTCTCGCCAGTACCATCGTCATCGCCATGAAGCACGCTACAAACACAAAGACACCTGCTGCAATCGAGCGTACGCTGATACCAGATGCATGACGCCTGGCACTCGCTTCACTCCCCTTGTGTCGTGCTCCTGCGACAACGACCGAAGCCTTTGGTCGTGATGATGTCTTCTCTTTCGATGATCCTGGCATGCAAGCTCCTGAGCGGAATGATCCTTATGGAATATCGGCATGCCGGTCATGTTCCATGAGAATCTGACACATGTTTTCAAGGGTCTGTGCCGTGTACGCATGACGCACCCCGCTTGACTTGATGCAGAAACGCACTAGAATTGATATGCATTTTGGATTCCCAAAGGAGGTTCTATGAAAAAGCTCGTAGCAGTCATGCTCGTGCTCGCCTTCCTTGTAGTCGGTGCGGACGTGTTCGCACAGGCCAAGGCAAAATTCCACATCGGTGTCGTCACTGGTACAGTCTCCCAGTCGGAAGATGACCTGCGCGGCGCCGAGCAGCTGATCAAGGAATATGGCAGCGTCAAAGATGGTGGCATGATCCAGCACATCACCTATCCCGATGACTTCATGTCACAGCAGGAAACCTACATTTCGTCTGTCGTAGCCCTGGCAGATGATCCGCTCATGAAGGCCATTGTCATCAACCAGTCCATCCCCGGCACTGCCGAAGCATTCAAGCGCGTACGGGCCAAGAGACCGGACATTCTTCTGCTCGCCGGCGAACCCCATGAGGACCCGCTCGTTATCCAGGGTGCTGCAGATCTGGCACTCTCCGCTGACTTCGTGTCC
>JAOABY010000024.1 GCA_026418115.1 Spirochaetaceae bacterium
ATGATGTAGTGCGAAATGAAGGACCAGTTTGAAATCACGCAGTTGTCGCCGATGTCGCAGGCTATTATCTGGGAATTCGAAATGCCTGCTGCCAGGGTGAGATCATGGTGTTCGAGCGAAACATGTTCCAGCCTGCTGATGCGCACGAGCCCTGCAAACATGGTGTTGCGGATGAGTTCAGGCCGGAAGGGATCCTGAACACGGAAGAGAGACCAGTCGTTGCAGGTGTTGTTATTGCGAACGAGAATCTCCAGCTCATGCGTAGAGAGCGGTCTGAAGGCATCAGGATCCTTGCCGGTAGCGCGGAGCTGCGCATCGCGGATGGTGTATTCGGTCTCGCCTGGGCGGAGACGGTCGGGTGGGACGAAGCGCTCCCCAACCCTTGTATCATAGAAAATACGAATATCGTTTGCCATGCGCAAAGTATGCGACATGAACACCTGTCGCGCAAGGCGCGGAACGGCGGCTTTTTCTGCACCTCTTGACCAAGTCGCCTGTTTTCGACACTGTATTGCCATGGATTATGCATCCGGCGCCGGCATGAACAACCTGATAGGCGATTCCGAAAAAAAGGCTCTTGAGCTGTTCGATTCCATGGTCAAATCCACTGGTGCAGAGCGCCTCAGAAATGGGATCGCACTTGCCGACCTTCTGGGCAATCCCGGCGAATTCGCGTTCTACTTCTCCTGCAGTGAGGATCAGCGCCTCATTCGCTGCTTCCACCTGCTCCGGGTATTCCGCGAAAACATCGAACTTCTGGTGCGCAAGACCTGGGCCGAAGGCCTCGCCGAACGCTCCCGCGAAAGCCTTCTTGAAGAGTTGAACCTTTTTGTCCAGGAATTCAGGGAAGGCAGGATGGTATCTGCGTTCCGGTCTTTTGTTACCATTGCCCGACATATTCCATCTCTGCTGTTCGGCCCGCTTGGCAAAGCTCCCGACTTCCTCGAGTATGCGTTCCGCATCGACCCGAAATTCGGTCTCTTCTTCTGGTATGTTGAAGAGATCGAGCGCCAGTTGAGAAATCTCGACGAGATACCTGAGCATCGTGAACTCTTCGAGCTCGAGACACTGATCGGGGCGTTTGTCCTCTCCTGCTTCTGAAACGCGAAACCTGTCATTTCTCTTCCCTCATGTTCAGCCCTGCATCGGGCGTGTGGGAGCATGCTTCAATGCATCATACTCCGCATGAATCGCGAGCCCGGCCGTGAGTCTGCCCAGCTCATGCGCCATAGCTCGGTCGCGGACACTGGACATGGCGGGAACCACCACGACACCTGAGAGCATGTCTGCAGCCTTGGCTGCGGCAAGCGAAACAAGACCGGAGGCTGGATCGAACAGATGCACAGCATCGTTCTGAACCGCAAGAATAAGGACAAAGTGGCCCAAAGGCATGCCGATATGTGCGAGCGCCGGTACCGATTCCTTCCGGAGAAACGCAAGAGCATCCGCAGGAGCCAGTTGATATGCCTGTGCCGAAAGTCCGGCTGCCGACAAGGCCAGAAGGCAGTCGGCAACAGACGCTCTTCCCGCGTGCCCCATCAGTCGAATGACATCCAGTTCCGATAGTATTGGAGTGTTCTTGAATCGCAGGGAACTCTCATCAGTCGCGTGCTGCAGCAGATCGTTCATGCAGAGCGCACATCGCAAAAGATTGATCAGCGACGCAGCAGCTGCCTGGCCGCAGGTAACATCCCTCGTCTGGCGAATCAGCAGGTTGCGTGCGACCAATCCAGCAATCGAGGCTGAAGAGGGTGAGATCATCTGGCTCCCGCGGCCTGCCGCAAGAATCACCAGCAGCAGGCGTGCGAGGGCACTAATGCCGGCTCGTACCATGTTCCGCACCTCCCTGCTGGAAGATGCGGAACGTGGCCTTCTGTCTTCAAAAATGAAATGTCGTAAAGCCGAATGGCTGATGCCTGCTGCTCAGCGTTTTGGCTCGAAATGACTGAATTCCATGCTGAAAGAGGCTCTCCCCTGACTGACCGAACGCAGACTTGTGGTAAAGCCAAACATCGTGGCGAGAGGTGCCTGTGCATGGATGATTTCCGCTGCAGCCTTGGAGTCCGAGCCATGAATGTACCCGCCACGCTGTGAGACGAGGCTCATGACTTCGCCCACAAATTCCTTGGGTGTGAGTATGTCGACTTTCATGATCGGTTCGAGGAGCACCGGCCCGGCTGCTCTGCACGCCGCATCGTATGCCATGTTGGCACAGGCCTCAAACGCGAATGGTGTCGACGTAAGTTCGCTGTAATCGAGATCGACGAGAGTGACGCCTATATCCACTGCAGGATAGCCGAACTGTATGCCGGAACCAAATGCGCTGGTGATGCCGCGCTCGATTGCATCGAAGATTTCCTCCGGGACCTGTGGCGCCCGTACTGCCTTTCTGTACGAGTTTCCGGTGCCGCGCGGCAGCGGTTCCACCTCGATGGTAATCGATGCCGTATTTTCCTTGCCTGCAAGCACTTTATGGAAGTGCTCGGTATGCTGCACTTTCTGGGTAATCGATTCGCGATAGGTAACCTGGGGATTGCCGATTTTTGCCTGCACCTTGAATTCTCGAAGCACGCGGGTCACAAGGACGTCGAGATGCAGTTCGCCCATGCCGCGAATGATCATCTGGCCTGTTTCTTCGTCTTCATGCACGGCAAAGGTGGGATCCTCCCTGGCAAGTATGTCGAGCGCTTCCTTGAGCCTGTCGCGATCGGACAGGGTTTTCGGTTCTATCGCGACTGAAATGACAGGCTCGGGGAAGTGCATGCGCTCGAGAAGCACGGGGTAACCTTCCGTACCGATGGTATCGCCTGTCTGTGCAAGCTTGAGTCCTATCAGTACAGCAATATCGCCTGCCGATACGCTCTCGATCGGTTCGCTCTTGTTGGCGTGCATGCGGAGGAGGCGGGTAATGCGCTCGCGCTTCTTCTTGGAAGTATTGTAGATCACGCTTGCATTCTGGAGCGTACCTGAGTACATGCGGACATAGCAGAGGGGGCCAGCCTCCCGGTCGTACTGAACTTTGAACACCAGACCAAGGGGATAGCCTTTCTCCTGGCATGGTATTTCGATTTCTTCCTCTTTCTTGACATGAAAGGCCTTTATGGGGCCGACCTCGTCTGGAGCGGGGAGGTAATCCACCACAGCATCGAGCAGGGGCTGGACACCCATGTTCCTGCGAGAAGCGCCTGCCAGGACGGGAACAATCGTGCGCGAAATGCATGCCTTGCGGATCTCCTGCCGGATAAGCGCGGCAGGTATTTCCTGCCCCTCGAGATAGAGCGTGGTGATGGCATCTGAATGCGATGCAACTGCGTCGATGAGCCGATCACGCCACTCAAGGGCCATGTCCAGACGTTCCGGAGCAACCGACGAGCGCTCCATCGTGGTGCCATCATCGATCCATCGAATTTCCTGCATCTCGATGAGATCGATGACTCCTTCGAACGCATTCTCCCTCCCAATGGGAATGTTGACTGGTACGGGATTTGCGGCAAGCTTGCTGCGCATGTCGGAGAGCACTGCCTCAAAGTCTGCACCCATGCGGTCCATCTTGTTGACATAGGCAATCCGGGGCACATGATAGCGGTCTGCCTGATGCCAGACCGTTTCCGATTGAGGCTCGACGCCACCTACTGCACAGAAGACTGCAATTGCTCCATCCAGGACACGGAGCGAGCGTTCCACCTCGGCAGTGAAGTCAACATGTCCCGGTGTATCGATGATATTGATCTGATGATCCCGCCAGAAGGTAGTGGTGGCCGCGCTCTGGATGGTAATGCCTCTTTCCTGTTCCTGATCCATCCAGTCCATCGTGGCTTCGCCGTCATCAACTTCGCCAATCTTGTACGTCTTGCCCGAATAGAAGAGTATTCGTTCGGTCGTCGTAGTCTTACCGGCGTCGATATGCGCCATGATGCCGATATTGCGTATTCGTTCCAGCCCCATTGGATGCTCCGGGAAGAAAAAGAATGCGATGGAATACCTTGGACGACGCCACAATGAACGCGCCAGGCTCTTGCTTTTCAGGACTATACCGAAAATTGGCTGATTGTACAACCTGAATGGCTGGCGATACCGGCTTGGAAAACTGAAATGAAACCTCCAGTCCCTCCACTGGCAACCTCTTGCACAGCAAGGCGATTCGCGACTATAAGGATACCGTGAAAAAGATTGAACTTCTCGCGCCGGCGGGTTCGCCCGAGGCGCTCGACGCCGCAATCGGAGAAGGTGCCGATGCGGTATATCTGGGCCTGCGCTCCTTCAATGCACGCATGAGGAGTGCCAATTTTGCGTACAACCAGTTCGAGGCCGCTGTCCAGGCCTGTCATGACCTGCACCGCAGGGTCTATGTCACGGTGAATACCGTGTTTGAGGACCGTGAAGCGGACAGGGTCTATCAGCTGCTTGAATATCTCGCCGGGATAGGTCCGGATGGCATCATTGTCCAGGATGCCGGTGTGGCCGCCATGGCGCGAGCACACTTTCCTGCTCTCAATCTGCATGCCTCTACGCAGATGAATGTCGCTTCGAGCGCCGGCTGCAACCAGCTCTCGAGATCGGGATTCAAGCGCGCCGTGCTAGCCCGGGAACTCACACTGGATGAAATCCGCACCATCAGGCAGTACACCAGCCTCGAGCTTGAAGTGTTCATCCACGGGGCACTCTGTGTCAGCGCCTCGGGGCTCTGTCTCTTTTCAAGCTACCTTGGCGGCAAGAGCGCCAACAGGGGAACCTGTACCCAGGCATGCCGCCGGCTCTATGAGAGCGAGCAGGGTACCGGCTACTATTTCTCGCCGGATGATCTTCAGCTGGTCGAGTATGTACCCGCACTGATTGATGCCGGCGTCAATGCGCTCAAGATCGAAGGCCGCATGAAATCGGCGGAATATGTGGGGACCGTAGTCGCTGCATACCGCTATCTCATCGATAACCGCGAGATCGATGAAGAGCGGGCCATTCTGAAGGCCAAAAGCATGCTGCAGGCTGATTTTGCCCGTCGCAAGACAAGCTTCTTCATCACAGGTTCTCCCGGCACCTACATTCATCCCGACCAGGCGGGCGGTACCGGTATACCGCTGGGGCGCATCAGGGATGCACGCTCGATCGATGGTGCACGATGGGCGCTACTGCAGAGCTGGGAAGGGCTTGCGGCACGCGATTCGGTGCGGATCCATCGGGCTGATGACTCCGGCCGCATCACTGCAAAAGTCGAAGATATACGCCACGTGCCGGAAGGCATGCTGCTGCGCCTGAGCGGTGAATGGAGGCAGAACGATGAGGTCTACCTCATTCAGACGGCTCAGATGACACGGCGGTACAAGAGAGTGCTTCCCCAGAACCTTGATCGGTACCATCGTTTCCCCAGCCGGCATCCTGCACCCAGGGCGGACATCGCCAGGATTGATACCGAACGTCTCAACCAGCTGATGCCGGAGGGCATGTATGTGCTGGTGCGCAAGGGTGCAGATCTGCATGCAGCGCTCACCTTCCATCCGAAGAAGGCGATGATCTTTTTGGACAGGCTGAATGCCGAGGCCATGCGCCGCAGCGAAGACTCGCTGCCTTTCAAGAGAGACAGACTGATTCTCTGGCTCGATCCCTACTGTCCGGAAAGCGATCTCGAATGGCTTGGCCCTGAACTCGACTACTGGATCAGCAAGGGTGTGAAGATGGCGGTTGCCAACAACATGGCACACTGGAATCTTCTGCGAGGCAGGGATATTGCAGTGCTCGCAGGGCCCTGGCTCTACACATTCAACGAATGGGCGCTCTCATTCCATGCTGCCCAGGGAGCTGTCGGCTTCATACCTCCCTACGAAATCTCAAGGCAGAATCTGTATCGACTTGCGGAGCATCTGCCGCCGGCATGCTTTGTACCCGTGGTGTTTGCCTATCCTGATCTCTTCAGGATACGGGGCGATTTGAGTACTGCATACAGCGCCCGCCAGTTCCTGGACAGAGACGGCAATGCATACAGGCTCATTGGTCGGCGCGATTACTCAGTAGTTACCCCGGAAATGCCATTCAGCCTTCTCGATCTGGTGCCCAATCTGAAAAAGCAGGGGTTTGGCCGCTTTATCATCGATGTGTCCAATGGTGACCCCGCGAGGGGGCTGTACCGCGATATCGCGAGAGCCGCCGAACAGTTCCTGCCGCTTCCCAACACCAGCCGTTTCAACTGGAAGGATGGGTTCTGGAGTGAAGAGCCTGGCTGGACGCAGGGGACAGGCGCATCTGCTCAGCCTGCCTCACAGCATTCACAGGGTACCGATGCCAGACGATCTTCGGCACCACGTCAGGCAGGAAGACCCCAGCAAGCTGGCAAGGCTGCCAAATCTGGAACCGATCGCGGCTCGGAGCGACCACCCTCGCGAAAACCGGGATCCACCCATGCCAGACCAGCTCGCAGGCCAAAAAATAAAGCTTGACGGCAATTGAGTCCCGCGGTAATGTTATTCGATAAAACGTCGTTTCGCATGCTGATATAACAGCACCGATGGGAGTGTTCGATGAGTGAGTCGGCTGGTAAAGCTCTTGATATTCTTTTCTACCTCGCCAATGCGGGCGACCAGGTCACGCTCGCCCGTCTTTCCAGAGAAACGGGCATGAATAAGGCAACCGCGCTGCGGTACCTCAGTGTGCTTGAATCAAGAGGGGTTGTAGAAAAGCGGGACGGTGGCTGGTCTCTCGGGCTGTCCCTGTTTGAGCTTGGCAGCCGTGTCCCCGTACGTCAACTGGTTGCGGAAAAGGTCCGGCCTATTATAGAACGACTCGCCCGTGAAACGGGAGAATCCGTCAATCTTGCCTATCTTGCGGGTGACAGTGCCATTTATCTGGACAGGGCAGAGGCCAATCGCAGTCTGCGTATGCGATCAGTACCCGGTGATCGCCTGCCTCTCTACTGCACTGGCGTTGGCAAGGCGATTCTCTCGCTGCTGCCAGAGGAACGCATACGGGCCATTCTGGGCCCCGGCCCACTGCCTCGCATCACTGAAGCAACCCTTACTGATCCTGAGGATGTCCTCCGTGAAGCATTGCGTGCCCGGGAACTCGGCTATGGGGTGGACAGGGAGGAGTTTGAAGTCGGCCTCACCTGCTACGCCATGCCTCTCCGCCTGCCTGGCTCCGATTTTGCAGGGGCCATCAGCGTCTCGGGACCGACCGCCCGCATGAAGAACCCTGAAGTGAAAGAGCGTTTTCTCACACTTCTGAAGCAGGCGGTCGATGATGCCCTCATGGTTTTGGAGCCTTATCACTACAGCAGCCATACGGCAGCCGAGAACAGCACGGGCTGCCCCTGATCAGGAGGCTGCCGGAAAGGGCTCCCTCCACAGAGGCATAGGCAGCTGGAGGTCAGAACACAACCTCGGCCTCAGGTCGGGCTGACTGCGGGATCTGCTCCTCATCCTTCGGATTTTTAGCTGCCGGCTTGAATTCCACGTGCTCGGCCACAATCTTCACCCGTGCATGAGCGCGGCCGTCCGAATCCGTCCAGCGATCCTGCTTAAGCCTGCCAACCACTCGCACGCCTCGACCTTTCCGCAGATTCTGCGCACAGGCTGCGCCAAGACGGGACCATGCCTCGACATCAAAGTAGGACACTTCGTGTTCGTATTTCTGGTCGGCAACACGGTAGCTCCTGTTGGTGGCGAGAGTAAAATCGCACACCTGATTGCCCGAAGGCGTTTCGTGCAGCGTTGGATCCCTCACAAGATTGCCTTCCACCAGAATACTGTTCAGATGGTTCATGCGACCTCCTTTCTCTGCCAGCCAGCATGCCGGCATCTTCGTGGTTTGCAAGACAGTCTCCTTCCGGAACGCCTGCACCAGTTACATCGCAGCCCGTGAGGCCTTCGATTCAAAATTTCCGAACTATCTGCTATGATGCAACCATGGATACATTCGAAGGCTACCGCTCGCCATTTTCTTGGCGCTATGGAACCGAAGCCATGCGCACCCTGTGGAGTGAGGCACACAAACGGAGACTCTGGCGCAGAGTGTGGGTTGCACTTGCCAAGGCACAGTCCTCATTCGGGCTGGTGACGCAGGAACAGGTGAAGGAACTGGAAGCCCATGCCGATGACATCGACATGGAGCAGGCAATGAAGCTGGAAGAGGAGCTGCGCCACGATCTCATGGCAGAGCTCAAGACCTATGCTGCCCAGTGCCCCTCCGCGGGCGGCGTGCTCCATCTGGGTGCCACTTCCATGGATATCGAGGACAACGCAGATGCTCTGCGCATCAAGGAGAGCCTTCTGCTAATTCGGGAGAGTCTGGCTCGGCTTCTGGCTGCGCTTGCGTCCACGATTGAGCGATACGCGGAGCTTCCCGCCATGGCCTTTACGCACCTCCAGCCGGCAGAGCCCACAACACTGGGCTATCGATATGCGAACTACGCGCAGGACCTCTGTGACACCTTTGAACAGCTTGATGCAATGATCCCTTCAATAAAGGGAAAGGGTTTCAAGGGGGCGGTGGGGACCTCTGCTTCGTATGGTGAACTGATCGGCGTAGCTGAACTTGAACGCTTCGAAAGCCTGCTTGCAACATCTCTGGGGCTCGAGTTCTTTGAAGCGGCAACCCAGACCTATCCCAGGATCCAGGATTATCGCTGTCTGAGCCTGCTTGCTGAACTGGGAGCCATATTGCACAAAATGGCTCTGGATTTCCGGGTTCTGCAGATTCCTCTCATCGGCGAGGTTTCGGAGCCCTTCGGCAAACGTCAGGTGGGTTCCTCAGCCATGCCATTCAAGCGCAATCCCATCGAGTCGGAAAAGATCGATTCGCTGGCCCGTCTGCTTGCGTCCTATCCGCAGGTTGCATGGAGCGATGCAGCGCTTTCGGGTCTTGAGCGGACACTTGACGATTCCGCGAACCGTCGCGTGATTCTGCCGGAGAGCTTCCTAGCCTGCGATGAACTCCTGCGGGCGATGATCCGGATTGTGGAAGACCAGCGCATCGACGAGGAGGCCGTGACAAGGACAGCAGCTCGCTTTGCTCCCTTCTCCGCCACCGAGCGCATTCTCATGGCGATGGGAAAGCGGGGTGCCGACCGCCAGGCAGGCCACGAACGGCTTCGCGATCTTGCAATGGTTGCATGGGACGCGGTGCGAAGGGGAGAAGAAAACCCGCTTCTCGAGCTGGTCCTGCAGGATGCCTACATTGCCTCCTGGCTTACTGCCGAGGAAATCAGACAGCTTTTCGATGTGGGTTCCTATACTGGCGCTGCGACACAGCGTGCCAGGAGAATTGCAGCAAGAGCACGGAGTCTGGCGGAACGTCATGCGCCACATTTAAAATGAAAACTAGCTATGGTCGACAGGCGGGGAAAGTGCTATAGTTTCATCTGGCGCTGATCGCTACGACTTCCGGATGAGGAGTAGACATGATCGAATTCATTTCCAAGGGCGGACCGGTCCTATGGGTCATCATTGCCCTCTCGGTCGCCGCAGTAGCCATCATTATTGAAAGGCTTCTGTATCTGAGGCGCATCTCCATCGATGAGGAAAAGCTGTTCCTGCGCATCAAGAACAGCCTCATGGAGGGTCATTATTCAGAGGCTCTGTCGATCTGCGATCAGAATATTTCTCCATTCTCGACCCTTCTGAAAGTCGGCATCGAGAATCGCCACCAGCCTGAGTATCTTCAGAGGGAACTGCTCAAGGACGCCGCAACACTTGAAGCGACGAGGCTGGAGCGCGGTCTCACTGCTCTTGGCACCATTTCGAACATCGCTCCACTTCTTGGACTTCTTGGCACCGTCACCGGCACCATGCGGGCCTTTGGAGTGCTCGGACGCTTTGGTGCGGTCAGTGATCCCGCGGCGCTGGCGTCCGGAGTTTCGGAAGCACTCATTACGACGGTAGGCGGCCTTGTGGTGGCCGTTCCCGTGATCATGTTCTACAATTACTTCACTTCAAGGGTGAATATCATACTCACCAGGCTTGAGACACAGGTGAACAGCCTTGTAAGTCTCATTGGAACCTACAATAACGCACGACCATCGGACAGGCCGTCCAGGGAGGAGTGATGGTCCGCCAGCGGAGGCTCAAACCCAAGATCACCCTTGATCTTACTCCTCTCATCGACATCATTCTTCAGCTGGTCATTTTCTTCATGATTACCACGACATTCCGCACCTCGCCAGGCATCAATCTGCAGCTCCCCGGCAGCAAGACAGCTCAATCGATCGCAACGCCGGAACTCCGCATTGTGGTAGTCAGTGCCGATGAGATCTACCTGGACAAGACCAAAACAGATCTTGCCAACATTGAAGCCATGATCCGCAAACGCGTCAGTGGTTCGGACGCGCAACAGATCAGGGCGGTTCTTGAAGGCCGGGCAGGTGCCGAATACCAGCTCATCATCTCGGTACTTGATGCGCTTAGGCTCAATGGTATCGAGAATGTGGGACTCATCACCCGCAAGGAGAAGGTGGTGCAATGACGCGCGTACTCACGTATGCCGAACGTGAACAGCGCAAACGCACGATCGTTGCCTGGGTTCTGACAGTGGTATTCTATGCTGCGCTTTTCGGTACGGCGCTGCTGCTCAGGTATCTCCTGCCCGATTCTTTTGAAATCAGCAACAGACCGCTTATCGTCAATTTGGTGGAAGTGCCGCAGACCAATGCAGGCCGCGGCTCGCCGGTTGAGGTCCGAACGCCTGAGCCTTCGGTTGAGAAGCCTGCTCCCCCGCCCGCGGCTGCTCCGGCACCCAAAAAAGCCACACCTGCCCCTGCAACACCGCCTGTGCCGGCAGCAACTCCTCAACCATCAGCGCCGGCTCAGCCCGCAACACCCAGAGCGGCCGTAGAGGAGCCGCCTGCGCCCTATGTGCCAGGTCCACTAGCACCGGGTTCCAGAGTCAGTTCCAGTGAATCCTCTGTTGCGCTGCCGGGTGTGGGGCCGGTGCCATGGGGTACCGGATCGGCAGTCACCATCCGCAAATCCGAAAAAGGGAATTCTGTGGAAACGATGCTGGGCGGCTCATCCGACATGGTAGGTCAGAGTCTCTATGTGCCTGTCTACCTGGGGATGCCGCTTCCAGAAAGTCTTCCCCGCTCCATCTTTGAGGCGATTCCGGACGAAATAATACCGCCTTCCACAGTTGTGACCAGCGCTGCTGCGCGAAAGAAGGCGTTTCTAATGTACTACGAGCAGGCTGGCGACCTTATGCGGCGAAAGGCCGATATACCTCTGGAAGTGCGGGAAAAGCTGTGGGAGATGCTCGAAGACGCTGGTTATGATATTACGCAGGCTGACTACAAGGCAGGGAGAAACCTCAATCCAGTAGTAATAGGCTTCAGCGTCACACGGGACCGCCAGCTGCGCGGTGTGGAAATTCTGCAGTCCTCGGGTGATCCCGTCATCGATGAGGCAGTGCTCTATGGATTCAGGCGATCAACATTCTGGAACAAGAGTGGCGAGAACATCCAGGGGCGCTTTGTCTATCGTTTCTGATCATCCGGTGTGATGGTGTCCGGTTTCACGAGCGAATCATGAAACAGTCCTACGTACTCATCGATGAGACCCGAGGAGAAGAAGGCATCTACCACTTCAGGAGAGAACTGGCTGCCTCTGAGTTCGTGAAGCTTCCGTAGAGCCTGCTCAACAGGTATGCCCTGACGATAGGGGCGTGACGTCACCATGGCATCAAAGGTGTCAGCCAGAGAAATAATGCGGGCCAGCCTGTCGATTTCCTCACCTCTGGCACCTTCCGGGTAGCCCTGACCATCCCAGCGCTCATGATGGTGACGCACCGCAGCGGCAGCTCGCGCAAAGGTCTGCACGGTTGAAAGAATCTGCGCGCCGATGATGGGGTGCATGCGCATGATCTGCCGCTCCCTTTCATCGAGGTCCCTGCGCTTGAGCAGAATGCTGTCGGGAATGCCTATTTTGCCGATATCATGCAAGAGGGCGGCGTACTCGAGCTGTTCGATTTCGTCGTCTGCCAGGCCCAGAAAGTGTCCAATGCGCTCGCTGATCCAGCGTACCCGCTCGCAATGGCCCTTGGTATAGCGATCCTTGGCTTCTACCGCTTCTGCAAGTGCATGCGCGGTCTGCAGGTTCATTTCCCTCAGTCTGCCATAGATGGAGCCGAGCTCCTGATAGGTGGATTCCACTCTCCGCTCGAGGTCAAGGCGATACTGTTCCTTTCTGCGCTCTTCCTGTGCCTTTTCCTGGAGAATGGCCCGATAGCCGAGTGCTTTCTCGATGGTCTCACGAATTTTCTCGAGTGAGCTGGGTTTGACCAGATAATCGAAGGCACCTTTCTTCATTGCATCAAGGCCGGTATCCAGATCGCCAAAGGCAGTCAGCATGATGACCGGGCTCATGGGCACGAGTTCCCGGACTCTGGGCAAGGCCTGCAAGCCCGTCATGACCGGCATGCGGATATCCATCAGCACAACATCGGGATCAAGATCACCTGCTTCGAGCAGATCAAGCGCCTGTTTGCCGTTTGAGGCCAGTGCAACCTGGTACTGCATCTTTTTCAGGCCCAGTGCCAGTACTTTCTGCATGCCTGCATCATCTTCGACTACAAGTATTGTGGCCTTGGGCTCAGATTCCATGCTTGCTCCGTTCTGTTCGATGCTGTTCCGGATACCGTTGAGGAAGAAGGAAGGGCACCTCCTTCCTGTAGGTCTCATAATCGCTGAACTGCTGGGGGAAAGTATACCTGTCCTGTATGAAAATGAGAAGAAGGTTCATTGAATTTGCAAAAATCATGACCGCGAGTGCAGTCCACCTGCCGGCTGCGAGCGCCAGCAGGATGGTTGCAGCGAGAAACCACCAGAATCCTGGGTGCCGACATCTTCCGTAACTGCCCTGCCGGTATACTGCAGGAGCCATCCCATCTCCGGTAGCTTTCGGGGAGGCTGCATGCTTTCTGAGGCGTGCGAGCGGAATTTCAAGCAGCACTGTCCATATCAGGCCTGCAGTCGCTGCCACTCCTGCCAGCGTCAATCCAAGCCTGATGGCGCCAGCGCCCTCTGCAGGCAGGAAGTATTCGGCTTCTGCGGGAAAGAGCCATATGTACCTGCCACCTGAGAGCAGCGCCAGCACAATACCTGCCGTCACTGTCGCATAACCTGCCATCTGCAGCAGCAATATTCCGCCAGAAGGCGGTCTTCCGGCCCGGAATGCGAGAAGTTCAGCAATCATGAGCATCAAAAAGCCGCTAAATATTAAAAAAACACATACCATCGCGATACATACTATGCTACAATCTTAAAGTAATTGCCAGATTATCAGGCGAGGGAGAAGATTGATGGTTATAGATGCCTCTTCACTCATACCTGCCTTGTCATTCTGCATCTATATTCCTTTCATCATATTCGGGCTGGCCAATAAAAAAGAAGAAGTAAACCTTTCTTTCCTGGTGTACATGGGGTTCATGGCGCTCTGGAGTTTCGGCTCCTTCATGATGCATGCGAACACGGGCCTGTTTACACCGCTGCTGTGGAACAAGGTCATGCTCATCGGTCTGCTCGGCGGCCCCATTTCCAGCTTCAGCACGCTGGTATACTTCTCAAGGACGGAGCGCAGGCGTTACCGCATCTTTTCCTACTCCGGCTTCGTTATCTACATTTTTCTGCTGTATCTGAACTTTTCTGGCAAGATTGTCACCGACGCATGGTTCGAGGGACAGACTTTCCACTACTCTCTCGGTCCGGCTGCCGTCATTGCCTATTCCATCTCGTTCTTCTACCTCATGCTCGCCATTTTCCTCGTCCTCTGGGAGCTCAGGAACAGCAGCGACAAGTTCATCAAGAAATCATTGAGGCTGCTGGCCACAGGTGCGGTGATTACGGTGCTCGGTGTTGCACTCAATCTCTATCCACCACTGGGGCGCTATCCCTTCGATCTGCTCGCAGCCACCATCAATGCGGCTTTCATCTTCTTCGCCGTCTACAAATACAGGCTGATTCACTATTCAGTGGTGGTGCTCAACATATTCCTCGCCATATTCCTCACGGTTACGGCAGCCATCATATTCGAGTTCTTCTTTACCCTTGTCTTCAATCTTGATCGACTCATACCCTTTCCACGTCTGATTCTGATTGCCTTCACTCTGGGCATCATTTCATCCATCGTGCTTTCGCCGCTTCGCTCCACTACCCAGGCATTGCTGGAGCGTCTCTATGGCGGCAAGAGTTTCCAGTACTATCAGGGCCTCCGCAAATTTTCGGCTGACCTCACCTCCATAGTGAACCTTGAGGATCTTGCCAAGCTCACCATCGACAAGGTCATTTCCACTTTCAATCTCGAGTGGGCTTTTCTTCTCATTAACGATTACAGCTCACGAAGCTTCAAGATCATTGCCGCCAAGGGGCTGCCGTTTGCCGAGCTTACGGAGAGTGCAGAAGAGCAGTATGTGACGCTGTCCCGCTCCGATGATCTTGTACGGAGCTATCTGAACCGCATCGGTCGACAGGTGCCGGCAGCCACGAGCGGACCACAGTCCTTCGTCGAGGTCCGTTTGGAGAAGGGTAAGCTGGCAGAAACAGTCAAGGCCAGCCTTGTTCTGCCTCTCCGCTTCAAGGAAAGACTCAATGGCTTCATCGTACTGGGGCCTCGACTGGACAAGGATTACTACAACCAGTTCGACATTGAAATACTGCAGTTTCTGACGGACCAGGCATCGGTGGCCCTTGAGAATGCCATCAGTTTCGAACGCCTCAAGCAGCAGCAGAAGCGCCTGCAGGAAGCCAACAACGAGCTTGCGCTCAGCCGGAACAAGCTCGAGGCATTCTTCGATGGCATTTCCACTCCCATATCGATTCAGGATATCAACTACAACATTGTTGCAGCCAATGTCGCTGCACGCCGCTATTTTGAAAAACCCATCGAAGAGATTGTGGGTCAGAAATGCTACAAGGCCTATTTCAATCGCGACAGGCCCTGCGTCGAGTGTCTTGCACAGGACTGTCTGCATACGCGTCTGCCCTTTACCGCCGAAAAGGTTGATGACAGAAGCCAGCTCACGTTTGCCTTGAATTTCTATCCTATTCCTGTTTCGCAGGGTGCTGCGGTTTCCTTCATAGAATTCTTTCAGGATATCACCAAGCAGAAAACCCTTCAGGAAGAGCTCATACAATCGGAGAAGCTCGCGGGTATCGGTACCCTGGTTTCAGGCATCGCGCATGAGATCAACAACCCGCTGGGAGGCATTCTCGGCACTGCCGATCTCATGCTGCCGGAAACCGAGGAAGGCTCGCCGCTGCGGGAGTATACGCAGGACATCATCAGGTACGCTCAGAGTGCGGCAGAGGTCATACGCGATCTCATGAACTATTCCCGCAAGACACGAACAGCCACCGAATCCATCAACATCGTGAACGTGCTGGAAAACTCCCTCAAGATGGCCATGCGTGGCATTGATTTTGGCACGATTGCCGTTCGCAAGTCCTATGAGCGGGTGCCGGAGGTGATGGCAAATGCCACCGAGCTGCAGCAGGTTTTCCTGAATCTCATCGTCAATGCTGTGCAGGCAATGAATGGCGATGGCATACTCACCATCTCCTGCCGCAATGAAGGGAGCGATATCATCGTAGCCGTCCAGGACACGGGCGTTGGCATAAACAAGGAACACATTGAAAAAATCTTCAACCCATTCTTCACGACCAAGGAGCCAGGTTTCGGCACGGGCCTCGGACTGAGCATTGCTCATCATATCGTGACCAAGATCGGAGGGCGCATCTTGCTTGACAGCAAAGAAGGAGAGGGGACGACCTTCACCGTCATTCTTCCGGCAGCGCATCAGGACAAGGATAAGGTTCGGCTCGTGCATGCCAAGGAGCCGAGGCATTTCGAAGACAGCTTCTATCTCCAGCGCAAGGTGCTTGTTGGAGAGAAAGGCTATCAGGAGGAAACCATTCGCCGAAAGTGCGACGAGATGGCCTTTACCATTCTGGCTTACAAGGGGCTGCAACCCATCGGTACGGTATCCCTCCATCTCAGCGAAGAAGAAGGGAATGTGCCAATAGAAGAAAATTTCAGCCTGCAGAACTATCTCGATGGCGGCTCGTATGCAGAGATAGACAGGCTTGCAGTCATTCGTGAAGAACGTGGTAGTCTCATCCCCTTCAGCATGATGGCGCTGGCATATTTCTATGCGCGGGGCCGGGGCGTGAAGAAGATTTTCCTTGATGTGTTCAGCGATGAGACCAAGCTCATCAAAATGTACGAAAAACTCGGTTTTGTGATCATCGGTAGCTACAGCAAACCTCTTCCCTGTACCGTCATGATGCTCGATCATGTGTCTCGCTATGAGAAAGAGGCAACCCAGATGGAGCACTTCGCCAAGCGCTTCCTGTCGAGCATCGTGCCGAAGATCGATTTCCCCGAAGACGATCTGTTCTACGTCATGAAGACCATCAATGAGATCAAGGCAAAATTCCCCAAGGACGAAAGGGATGAGGCCCCCTCGGGTGTCGGGAGTGCCAGAGAAGCCTGATGCACTTTCTGGACAGCATGCCTCACTGCGGATAGAATCAAGACAGATATGAAGCCTGAAACACTGCTGGCTGGCGTAACCGAACTATTCAGGCATGCACCAGCGTTTGCAGAGAAAACCCTCTGCGTGGATATTGTGGCGAATCCCAATGCCGGCGGTTTTCGCAGGCCTTATTATTCCCGCAAACGGCTTGGCGAATTGAAGGAGATTGTGGCACGCGCGCAGGCTCTTCCCGTGCGAACCAACCCCGTTAATGTCCGCCTCCACCTTACCGAACGATGTGGTCATGCTGCGGCGATCGTGCAGCGCATTCTGGATCGTTCAACCTCGAACGGTATCGATTCCTGCCATATCATCATGACAGCCGGTGGTGATGGAACAAGCCTGGAAACCGCTGAAAGGCTGACCGCACTGCCCGAAGTCGCCAAGGATCGCTTCGGTCTGGTACGACTGCCTCTCGGCACCGGCAATGATGGTTCTGAAGGAAGAGACCTGTATGTGGCGCTTGGTCGCTTTCTGCAGCCGGCAGTGCTGGAACGGCGTGCGGCAATCAAGGTTACTCCCAGTGAGGAGGGAGGAGCAGTACCACGCTATTCGTTCAATATTGCCAGCGTCGGGCTGGATGCCTATGTAGCGGAAATGACCAACAGGCTCAAGAGAAGATTTCCCGGTGATTCCTACAAATTCTGGGTCAATGTTGCAACGCTCTTCTATGACAGGGTGTACCGAGTGGAACCCATGAGAATGAGGGCCTGGGATGCCGACGGAAATGAAGTTCTGGCCAGGGAAGGAGCTACACTGCTCGTCGCAATGGGCGCCTCCGGTTTCAGACAATATGGAGCGAACAAGAAAATACTCCCCACTGCTGATAACTGCGTTGTCATCTCACAGACAGGGCTGCTCCGCAAGCTGCTGCTCAAGGGGCCCATAGAGCAGGGACGCCACGAAAGCATCCCTGAGTTGCTCCACTTTTCCGCATCGCGGCTGAGTATCGAATACGATCAGCGCATACCGCTACAGTGTGATGGCGAAACAGCCGAACTCGCCCGCTGTGACTTTCCTCTTTCCATGGAGCTTGTACCCCGAGCCTATAATATTATCGCTCCTGCGATGGGCAGCAGCTGATTCCGTCAGGCAATGCAGCTATCTGGTACCATCGTCGCAGGCATCTTCAGGCTTGTCGGTCCTGAATGATTCTGGTGAATGTGATTCCTCGCAGGGCTCGAGTCTGTCCTCTTCCTGCCTGTCGTGCACCGTTTCCTGTTTTTTCTGCTCTTCCATTGTACTTTCTCCTCAGATGGTGCGGGATGCAGGTGTACTCCACATCTGCAATCCCTTTATGATGCAAAAGTACTCATGATGGTGGAATGGGGCAAGCGCATGGAGTCGTGCCTGAGCTATCCTTTGGTCTTTTCAGACTCGCCTGGTAACCGGAAACGGGATAGGATGTCGTATCGGGCACCACCCCGTTCGAGATGCGATTCGATCAGCTCAACATACTCTGCAGCAAAACTGTATTCCTCAGGTTGGGGCAGGGTTGTCACCGAGAGGGGGTGGGGCAGTCTGCAGCGAGCCAGGGTAAGGTGGGCTTTCCACGGTCTGTGGTCAATCTCGGCACCGATATCGCGGGCAAGCCTGCGCAGCGATTGCACCAGCTGCTGAATCACCGGAGAAGGTTCGACTGTTGCCTGTATGACCAGCACCCTCGGCTGGCGCGCTGAAGGAAAAGCATGCAGACCCCCCATCCGGATGCGCAGCATGCCGGCTGCCCGGGTGATGGACTCCATCTCCGAGGCCAGATACCTGATCTTGTCGGGCTCTACTTCGCCAAAGAAATGCAGCGTCAGATGATGGTTGCCCCGGGGTACCCAGGAAGGGGAGCAGGGTTGCACCAGAGGAGCAAGCTCTCTGCAGTATGTCTGAAGAGATTGAATATAGACTTCAGGCACAGGAAGGGCGGCAAAAAGACGCATGTCTGTATTATGCCAGATAGTCGTGCCGAATGCGAGACATCGAGGCGAACAGATTGCGCTTGGCGTGGCTTGATCCGCCTGTCAGGGTCTCGATGAGTTTCCTCGTCTGTTTGCGCGCACCATGTGTATTGAAGCCGCAGGTGCAGGTATGCGATACCAGCTCAAGCTCCTCTGCGCATGCGAGCACCTGACGCTCTTCGCAGAGGGCGAGCGGACGAATGACGGTAAGGGGGTATTTTTCGTATCGCATGACCGGCGGCATGGTGGCGAACTCACCCTTGCGCAGCATATTCATGAAGAGCGTTTCGAGAATGTCGTCCATGTGGTGGCCCAGCGCGAGTTTATTGTAGCCATGAGCCTGTGCGAATTTCATGAGCTCGGTTCTTCTCTGGGTCGCGCACCAGTAGCAGTTCATCCGCTCTCCGGGCTTGAGCCTGCCTGCGACCGGCACTTCGAGCCGGCTATAGGGAATATTCCATGCAGCCATGCGCGCAGCAAGCCAGCTGTCGTCATAGGCGGCTCCAAGTCCGGCAGAATCCAGATCGGTAGCAATATGACAGGCACCAAGCTCGAAAGGTACATCCCACCACTGCTGCTTGGTAGCCAGATCCCAGGCCAGACAGGAAGAATCCTTGCCTCCCGATACCGCGAGCAGGATCCGATCGCCCGGTTCAATCATGCCATAGCGCCGCAAGGCTATTTCAGTCAGCTTCTGAAGCGTGGAACGAGCGTCTTTCATGGCAGAAATTCATGCTGGCTCCCGGCCTCGATCGCTGCCAGGAGTGCTTCTTTCTCGATAAGGTACTTTGAGTTGCAGTAGTGGCAGACCGTTTCGAGGGGCCAGGGACCGGACGACAGAAGATGTTCCCGGGCGGCAGCATCAAGTGCCGCAAGCCTGGAGAGAAAGCGATCGTGGGAGCATGGGCAACCAAAGATAAAGGATTGTTCTTCGCTCCTTTCTACATGCAGTCCAGCGAAGGTGGAGAAAAGCACAAGATCCCTCGATCCTCTGTTGGCAAACCACATGCCAAGAGGCGGAAGTCGCTGCATGCAGGACTCAACCTCGGCCAGAAATTCGTCGTCGGTACCTGGCATCGCCGTCAGTAGCAGCGCACCTGCTCCATCCACATAGCCATCCCGGCGAAGTGACACCCCCATGTCGACAGCAGCATGAGTCTGTTCCGATTCCAGGAAATACCAGGTGAGATCCTTGCCCAGATCGCCGGTGCGAAGGGCAACGGAGCCATGAAAGGGCCGCTTCTCTGCTTCGGTACGGATGACGGTCAGGCTGCCTCCCTGGAAGATTGCGCGTGCTGAGTCCAGTGAAAGTGCTTCCTCCGGTAGAGGATTGACGAACAGCCGCCCCCGCACGCTGATGGCACCCGAGAGGTCTCGCATCGCATCTGCTGCAAAGCCTTCAGCCGGGCTGGCACTGTCCACCCTGACCGTGATCATGCCTTCGTTTTTCAGCATCGCTGCAAGCAATCCCGCGCCAAGCAATCCCTTACCAAGAAGGTAGGATTCAATTGGCCCAAGCTGGTGGTTTGCCTGCATCTGCGCGAGGGTGCGGCTTCCATGGATCAGAAAGCCCAGTACCAGGGGATGATCGGGTTCGCGTCCGAGCGAGAACCTGGTAATGCCATCGGGAGCAAGGGTTTCCAGATGTGCAGCCAGATCGTGGGGTGTAATGGGGCTGGGGATCATGCGGGTACTCTAGAGAAAAGACCGGGACAGGTCAAGCAAGCGACTGTCAGTCGCATGCCATGGAAGCGTCGACGGAATGCACATCAGCTTCTCCAGGGAATTCGATATTCCTTTCAGCAAATTGCTGTGTTACGATAAAGCACGCCATCATTCTTCGCAGGAAGGGGGAAAAGTCATGAAGCGTTTCGTGTTTGCTCTGGTCGCGCTGTGCCTCATTGTGGGCGTTGTTGCAGCTGCGCCCAAAACCAAGGTCAAGATCGCGCTCATTGTCGAATCGACCGTAGACGACAAGGGATGGTGCCAGGCCATGCATGATGCCATCACGGCAGTGCAGAAAAAGTACGGCAGCGCGCTCGTGGAATACAGCTACAGCGAAAAGATGAAGCCCGTTGATGCCGGCTCGGCTGCACGCCAGTATGTTGCAAAAGGGTTTGACATCATCATCTGCCATGGTGCGCAGTACAAGAACCTGGTGCTCGAGATGGCAGAGGAATTTCCGAAGACAACCTTTGCCTTCGGCACTTCGGGTGAAATTGGCCCGAAGAACGTATTCACCTACATGCCGGAGAGCGAGGAAACCGGATATGTCAATGGCATCATAGCGGGCCTGGTTACGAAGTCGAACATCATTGGGCTGGTGGGCCCTGTGGACGGTGGTGATGCAGCCCGTTACAACCGCGGTTTCATTCTCGGTGTCCGGGCAGTCAACCCCAAGGCAAATGTCCAGGTTGCCTATACCGGCAGCTTTGGCGATTTTGTGAAGGCTGCCGAGCTGGCCCACACGCAGATCAAGGCGGGTGCCGATGTCTTGACAGGATCTGCACAGCAGGCTCTGGGCGCTCTCCGTGCCGTGGCCGAATACAAGGACAAGAACATCTGGTGGCTCGGTCAGGATACTGCCCAGCTCACCATCCCCGAGAGCTACAAGGTGATTGCCGCAGCTAGCTATGCCTACGAGGCTGTGGTGGAGCAGCTCATCGACAAGCGGCAGGCAGGCGTGCTGGGTGGAGAAGTGCTGCCGCTCAACTTCGCCAATGGTGGCTTCATCTACAAGTTCAATGACAAGGTTGGGCCGGTGCTGACGGCAGATATCCGCAAGGCAGCGGAAAAGGCACTTGCCGACATCACGGCAAACAAGATCACCATTCCCTGGAAGGATGTAAAGTAAGCCTTCGTGGAGGCTGGCGGAGCCGGACCATTACAGGGGGATGCCCTCTGCCATCCGGCTCCGCTGTGCCTGGTCCATGGTCATCACTACTTCACAGGAATCGCGCATGAAACAGGAACAGATACGGGAGCTCCGCACCATAGGTATCACCAAGCGCTTTCCCGGCATTCTTGCCTGCGACTCGATTGACATCGATGTGGGCGAACACGAAATACTCGCCATAGTAGGGGAGAATGGCGCAGGCAAGACCACGCTCATGAACATGCTGATGGGCCTGTACCAGCCAGATGAAGGGAAAATTCTCATCAACGGCAGGGAAACAAGGTTCAGGACACCTGTTGATGCCTATGCGGCGGGTATTGGCATGGTACACCAGCATTTCATGCTGGTACCGTCCATGACCGTGGCGGAGAATGTGCTCCTGGGCATGCGTACCTATCAGAAATTTCTCAGGCTCGACATGGCCGGCGTCAAACGACGCATAGAGGAAATATCCAGCCGCTATGGTCTGCCTGTCCAGCCGGATGCCTACATCTGGCAATTATCTGTAGGAGAACAGCAGCGAGTGGAACTGGTCAAGACACTCTGCCTTGGAGCCAGGTTTCTCATTCTCGACGAGCCAACCAGCGCTCTCACGCCGCAGGAGACCGATGAGCTCATCGCGCTGCTCAAGCGAATGTCCTCCGATATGTCCATTATCTTTATCAGCCATAAACTGGCAGAAGTGACAGCGTTGTCGGACAGAGTTGCCATACTCCGTCAGGGCAGGGTGGTCTATAGAGGCTCTACCTCGGAGAAAAGCATTGCACAGCTCGCGGCGCTGATGACTGGCCACGAGGTCAATCTGCCGCGCAACGAAGGTTTGGACAGTTGCGAGGAACCTGTGCTGGCCATTGATGAGCTGCGAGTGCGATCCGATCGTGGTTTCTGGGCGCTTGATGGTTTTTCACTCACTACCTGCAAAGGCGAGATCGTAGGCCTGGCGGGAGTGGCAGGCAATGGTCAGAGGGAACTCGCGGATGCGCTCTCCGGGCTGCGCCATGTGGATGCCGGCAGCATCCGGTTTCTGGGCCGCGAGATTGCCAATCTCTCCCCTCGACAGATTATTGAAGCAGGTCTTGGCTATGTGCCTGAGGATCGTACCACCGAGGGCATAGTGCCAGCCTTCAGCGTACAGGACAATCTGGTGCTGAAGGATGTCCGTGCGGCACGGTTTTCACGGGGTCCATTCCTCAAACTCGATGCCATAAAACGAAATGCTGAGGATCTCAGGGAGCGGTATGACATTCGGTGCGCCTCACTGGCGGTACCCGCCGGGTCTCTCTCTGGAGGCAATATCCAGAAAGTCATTCTTGCACGGGAAATTGCCAGAAAGCCTGCAGCGCTGGTAGCAGTCTATCCTACGCGAGGTCTCGATCTCGGCGCGGTCGAATTCATACACGCCCGCCTGCTCGAGCTGAAATCGCAGGGAACATCGGTGCTGCTGATTTCTGAAGAACTGGATGAGCTTCTTGATCTGAGTGACAGGATTGCCGTGATCTACAAAGGCCGTATTCTGGATATTCTGCCAGCCCATCAAGCCACCAGGCAGAAACTTGGCCTTCTGATGGCAGGCATACGGGAGGTGGCATGAAATCCTGGTTCCGCGTGCTGTATGTGCTCCTCATTGCCCTGGGTGCCGCCGTTGCAGCAATAGGGATGGGCGCGATTGTGCTCGCCATACTCGGAAAAGATCCGCTGGCCGTCTATACGGTGATCCTGACGGAGCCGCTCAGAGACATGTTTGGACTGACTGAAATAGCAGTGAGAATGACGCCTCTCATCCTGGTTGCGCTCGGTATAGCCATATCATTCCGGTCGGGGATTCTCAATATCGGAGCGGAAGGCCAGATTCAGATGGGCGTCATTGCTGCTGCGGCCACTGCCATCTTTCTGCCAGGCCTGCCCAAGGGTCTGGCAATGCCTCTCAGCCTGCTTGCAGGAACGGTTGCAGGCGCACTGTGGGCGGGGATTGCCGGCTGGCTCCGCGCAAGGCTCAAGGTGAGCGAACTTCTGTCTACCGTCATGCTCAACTATATTGCAGCCCAGCTCTATGGTTTTCTGCTTCGTGGTCCCATGATTGATCCGGCAGAACTTCAGGTGGGGTCGGGTACGCCCCAGTCGGTGCGCCTGCCCAGAGGCGCCTGGATAGACAGGATCATTCCGGGTACCAGACTGCACTATGGTCTTGTCATCGCACTGGTGGCGGCGGTGCTTGTCTACATACTGCTCTGGCGGACTCGCTGGGGTTATGAGATGCGTGCTGCAGGTGCGGAGCCCAAGGCGGCCAGGTATGGCGGTATTGCGGTGGAGAGCTGCCTGATCGGCGCGATGGTGCTGGCTGGAGCCTTTGCCGGGCTGGCTGGAGCAGTGGAAGTGACGGGTGTGCATCGTCGGGCAATTGAAGGCATTTCCTCCGGCTATGGATTCTCGGGCATTGTGGTGGCCCTCTTTGGGGGGCTCCATCCTGCGGGTATCGTGCCATCGGCATTCTTTTTCGGCCTGCTGCTCATTGGCGCGGACATGACGCAGCGCATCATGACCGTACCGGCAAATATGGTGCTGGTACTGCAGGGAGCGGTAATTCTGAGCATCATATCGGCCAAGGTTCTCATTGCCGACAAATATCTCTTCGAGCGATTTGCCCGGTCATTGTCGAGACGGGTGGCAAAGAGAGAGACAGGGGAGCACGCCACATGAACATCTTTGCGTTTATCACGAATGTACTGTCCATCGGCATTCCGTTCTCGGTTTCCCTGCTGCTTGCATCCACAGGAGAGATGTTCAATCAGCGCGCAGGCATCTTCAACCTCGGCTGCGAAGGCATCATGTCGATGGGAGCCTTTCTCGCATTCATGGCTCCCCATACCCTGCAGGGTACAGCCCTCGAGCCCTGGGCCAATATGCTGGGTATTCTTGCCGCCATGCTCATGGGAGGCCTCATGGGCATGCTGTTTGCATTGGCGACGGTGACCTTCAGGGCCCCGCAGGGTATTGCCGGCATTGGACTCCATATGCTCGGCTGGGGAGTGGCGGGTACTCTCTTCAGGTTCTTTGTTGGCGGAGTCACAGGGATCCCGGGGCTGAAACCGGTTTTTCTCGGCATGAACGCACTGGCATATCTTGCCTTTCTCCTTGTGCCGGCAAGCTGGTACATTCTCTTCAAGACTCCCTGGGGTCTGAAAGTGCGCGCAGTAGGTACCTATCCAAGAGCGGCAGATACCATGGGCGTGAATGTTGCCCGTACCCGTTACCAGGCGCTGATAGCGGGCGGTGTGCTGGCAGGTCTTGCAGGAGCCTATCTCTCGCTGGGTCAGGCGAAGATGTTCGCAGATGATATCGTGGCCGGCCGTGGGTTTATCGCGGTCGCACTGGTATATTTCGGGCGATGGAATCCGTTCCTGATCCTCGGCGGAAGTCTGCTGTTCTCGATCGCGCAGTCTCTTCAGCTCGCCATTCAGGTGCAGGGCATCGCGTTTCCATATGAATTCGCGGTCATGCTGCCCTATGTGCTGGTCATTCTGGTACTCGCCTTCGCGGGAGGCAGCACGGTACGGGGGCCTGCTGAACTCGGCAAACCCTATAACAGAGAGAAACGAGTCTAGCGAGCTGAGAAGGATACCTCCCTTTTGGGCAGGAACCCGGCGACCTCAGCCGCGTGCAGCCTTTGCGAGTTTGGGAGCAATCACGAAACGACAATAGGGCGCATCAGGGTTTCTGGCATAATAGGACTGATGGTACTCCTCGGCAGGCCAGAACACTCCTGCAGGCTCAAGTGCAGTCACTATGGGATCCTCGTAGAATGCCTGTGCGTCCCGCAGCGAAGCTTCGGCTATCTCCCGCTGGCGCTCATCGAGATAGAAAATTACCGATCGATATTGTTCACCGACATCGGCCCCCTGCCGGTTCAGGGTCGTGGGATCATGAAATTTCCAGAATAGGTCGAGTATCTGGCGATAGCTGATGCGTGCCGGATCAAACGTAATCTCTACAGTCTCGGCGTGCCCCGTAAGTCCTGTGCAGACTGCTTCATAGCTGGGATGTGGCACAGTCCCGCCACAGTAACCCGACCTCACTGCCTTCACTCCATCTATTCTGGAAAACAGCGCCTCCAGACACCAGAAGCAGCCACCTGCCAACAGGGCCTTTTCGAACTTATCCGTATCATGCTGCATGCATTCCTCCTTGCGAAGGCCCGTTCTTCAAGAAATCCAAATATAATGAATATGGAACCTTCTTGCGTCTGGAAGCGACATATATGACAAATGTAATAAATCGCGGGTCATGCGGGAAACAGTGTGTCGCATTGCATGCAATTGTTTGCTGTACGTGTCAAAGGAGGGAACTGCTGTGAAAAAGAGTGGTAATGCACTGCAGAGAAAGCCGGTCAGAATCCGGTACATTGTGCAGGCGGCATTCTTCGTGCTGGTTGCCGTAACCGCAACCGTCTCGGCCCTGAATGAAAAAGGAATCATCATTCCTTTCTTCAAGGGAGTCTCGCTGCATGGCATCTGCCCCTTTGGAGGGGTGGTTTCCTTCTACCAGCTGTTCACCATAGGGACGCTCACCAAGAAGGTGCATGAATCTTCGGTGGTGCTGGCGGTCATCGGACTGCTGTCGGCGTTGCTCATGGGACCGGTGATCTGTGGCTGGATTTGTCCTTTCGGTACTTTCCAGCAGTGGCTCTCTGGCATTGGCAAGCGGCTCTTTGGCAGAAAATACAATACCTTTGTTCCACGAAAACTGGACCGCGTGCTGCGATTCCTGAGATATGGGGTGCTTGCATGGGTTCTGTACATGACTGCAATTACCGGCAAGCTCATCTTCCAGGATTATGACCCGTACTATGCGCTCTTCAATTTCTGGACTGGCGATGTGGCAGTGACTGGATATATCGCGCTGGCGCTGGTCATCCTGCTGTCGCTTTTCGTTGAACGGCCTTTCTGCAAATATGCATGCCCCTTTGGTGCTTTGCTGGGCATCTTCAATCTTTTCAGGATTTTCGGCATACGGCGCAATGCACCGACCTGCATCTCCTGCAAGGCATGCAACCGAGCATGCCCCATGAACATCGACGTCATGGCAGGCAAGGCAGTGAAGGATCATCAGTGCATCACCTGCTTTGAGTGTACCAGCGAGGCCGCATGCCCCGTGCCTGCTACCGTCGAAATGACAGCCCTGCCTGCAATCACTAAAGATCACGAGCGTGAGGGAGGTGCAAAATGAAACTCACGATCAGAACAACTGCAGCTGCAGTCATCGTGCTGTTCGCGGGCGGCATTCTCCTTGCCTCTGCGCTTGGCTTCTGGGTAACGGAATCCACCAAGGAACCGGCAAAAATCAAGACTGGTGAATTTGCGGGCATGCCGAATCCTTCCGACATACGCGGATCCTATACCTGGAATGATATTTCGAAATCATTTGGCATTGACGTTGGCTTGCTCATGCAGGCTTTTGGCGTGAAGGACGCGAGCACCAAGGTCAACACGCTTGAAGAGGCAGTGAAGTCGCTCTCCCTGCCGCCAGGCGTAGAGATTGGTACAGACGCCGTCAGGCTATTTGTGGCCCTATATACCGGGTTGCCTCACACGCCTGAAGAGAGTACGGTTCTTCCCTACACTGCTGCCGAGATTCTGCTCCGCGAGGGTAAGGCTGACAAAGCACTGATAGAGGCAGCAGCTGCAAGAGCGGTCAAGCCAGCTGGGACAACACCAGCAGCTGAACCTGCTGCATCTGCCGTGCCTGCTGCCACGGGGACTGCGAATACTGCACCCGCTCCTGCTCCTGCACCCGCAGCCTCAACGACCAAGACCAAGACGGAAACTGTCACTGCGCCCGCAGCTGCTGCGCCTGCTGCTACGACACCACAGACAGCGACAGCAACGCAGCCAGCTGCCACAACCACCACTGAAACTCATGTGGAAAAGCCAACTGGTACCGTGGTGGGCAAAACGACCTTTGGCGAGCTGAAGCAGTGGGGAGTCTCCGTTGAAGACATCAAGGCTGTTCTGGGAGGCAAGATCGGCCCCGATCCCATGGCGATCAAGGATTTCGCAACCCAGAACGAGCTTTCATTCTCTGAGATCAAGACCAAGCTGCAGGAACTTGTTGACAAGGCAAAGAAATAGCAGCGCAGATACCTGATTGCCGATCGAGGGGGATGCTGCCATCCGGGGCATCCCCCTCATGTTTTTCTGTGAAGGTCCGGTGGCCTGTATTGCTTGATGCAGGGCCGGCGGAGCATGCGCTCACGTTGCCGGATATCAGGTCTTCACGACGGAATTGATGAACGAGACCAGTACATCGAGCGCGCGCTCATTGAAGCCGCCTTCGGGGATGATGATATCGGCATAGGCTTTGGTGGGCTCGATGAATTCATAGTGACCGGGACGAACAACGGTCAGATACTGCTCAACCACGGAATCTACGGTACGGCCGCGTTCCTTGATGTCCCTGGTGAGTCGCCTGATGAATCGGATATCGTCAGGCGTATCGACATAGATCTTGAGATCGATCAGATCGCGCACCTGCTTGTTGGTGAAGATCATGATGCCTTCAAAGATCACCAGTTTGCCGGGCTCGATATGAATGGTCTGTTCGGTGCGGCGGTGATGCACAAAGTCATACACCGGCATTTCGATGGGTTTGCCCTCACGCAGTGACGTGAGATGCTCGACCAGCAGATCGTTGTCAAATGCATCGGGATGATCGAAGTTGAAGGCCGTAATGTTTCGGTTGCTGATGAATTCCGCTGACTTGTAGTAATTGTCCTGGGGCACAAAGGCAAAATCGTAGACGAGTTCCGAAATCTTGCGGACAATAGTGGTTTTGCCAGAGCCGGAGCCGCCAGAAATCCCTATGATTTTCACGGGAGGCATGGCTCACTTCTACCACGGTCACAGTCAAATGGTAAAGAGCCTTACTGCTCGAAAAACGGGAACTGCCTTGCCTGCCTGTTCTGAGGACCTCTCGGGCCTGGTGTTTGATCAGAAGCTCTGCCCGTAGGTGTTCCTGAAGGCGACCTCTTCAAGAGGCTTGCGGTCGCGAGGAGCTGTTTCCTTCTGTATCTGCCCTTCGTTGAGCAGCTCGGTACTACCGGGCTTGCCGATTGCAAGCACCGCCAGAGGCACGATATCTGCCGGAATACTCAGCGCCATGCGCACCTTGGAAGGCGAGAATCCCGCCATGGGATGGGCAATGAGACCTTCATGCTGCGCCTGCATCTGCAGCGCGAAGGCTGCCTGACCAAGATCGAAGTAGCTGTAATCCCGACCTTCATCGAGCCTGCAGTCGAGATGAGGAGCCGTGCAGCACACCACAAACCATGCAGCCTTTCTGGCCCATGCATTGCCGGCAGTCAATGCTGCTGCCAATGCCTCGGCAGCAGGGTTTCCTGCAGCATTTTCTACGGCAATCATTCTCCAGGGCTGATGATTGAAACATGATGGTGCCAGGGTTGCAGCGGTCAGCAGACGGTGCATGGTGGCTTCGTCGAGTGCTTCGCCCGACAAACCCCGCCGGGCTCTCCGTAACTCGATTTCCTGTAACAGATCCATATCGCACCTCCTCCTGTCACAGCGGCAGTGATGATACCGGCTGGCAGCCTGCTCCGGGGCAGGAATCAGCCATGAGCCGTCATGGTCCTGTGGAGTGAAGCCAGCCTGCTTTCAACATCTTCTACTATACTGTCGGGCGTAGAAGCGCCCGCAGTGATGCCGATTCGCTCAAAGCCAACCATCTCCGGCACCACTTCATCTGCTGTTTCGATGTGCCAGGATGGCATGCCCTGGTCGCGGGCTGTCGCAAACAGCCGTCTGGTATTCGCAGAGTTTCTGCCACCGACTACAAGGATGGCATCGACACGCCTGCAGAGATCGAGCAGCGCCTGCTGGCGCTCGGAGGTAGCCGGGCAGATTGTCTGCTCTGCTGCCACCATCTGGCAGTGACGGCGGAATGTCTCTATGACCGCCGCATACTCTTCTTCTCTGATGGTGGTCTGTGCTATGAGCGCGCAGGACCTGTCAGCCAGCGATCGAGCAAGTGTCTCAGCCTCAGGAACACTGTCCACCACGATTGCGTGAGCGGTATGGCCGAGGATGCCTTGCATTTCACCATGTCGACGGTCGCCTACCAGCACAACCTGCCAGCCTCGCTCCTCATACCTGCGGGCGAGTTTCTGGCTGGCCAGCACACGGGGACAGGTGGCATCGATCACCTCGGCACCCTGTCTGTGCAGAGATTCAATGGCATCAAGCGATGCTCCGTGAGCCCTGATGACCACAAGTGCACCCTGAAGCTCTGGCATGAGGTCTCCCCGCTCCAGAGGCTCGGGATCGAGGACGTGTATGCCGAGGGCTTCGAGTTCTGCAATTGCCTGGGGATTATGAATGAGTGGCCCAAAGGTGAAGGCGCGCACTCCCATGGCTCGTGCCCTGGCTGCAGTTTCTCTGGCTATCCGATCGGCCCTCCGGACGCCCATGCACATGCCCAGCGTCGCAGCTCGCAGAATCAACATGGTAGCATCATACCTCAGCCGGAATGGAAGGGGAACCTCCCGCTCTTCGTGCAGACAGTTTGCCAGATTCAGGAAAAGTGCTATACTACGCACTCCGGATTTTACCACTGAAAAAGGAGACATCATGTCGGTACGCAAAACCATAGTAGTCGCCCTTGGTGGCAATGCGATTATCGAGGAAGGCACCAAGGGAACCATCGAACAGCAGTTCGAGAACACCCGCAAGAGCATGAAGGCTATCGTTGGCATGATAGCCGAAGGCCACAAGGTAGTGCTCACGCACGGAAACGGCCCCCAGGCCGGTGTACATCTTATACGAAATGAAGCAGCATCCTCACAGGTGCCTCCCTCGCCCCTCAATGTCATCGTAGCCGATACGCAGGGGTCCATGGGCTACATGATCGCTCAGTGCCTCCGAAATGCACTGAAGGAAGAGGGTATTGAAAAGGATATCGTTACGGTGGTTACCCAGGTTGAGGTTGATCCCAATGATCC
>JAOABY010000025.1 GCA_026418115.1 Spirochaetaceae bacterium
CTCCCCGGCCATGGAGATATCAAGTACCTCACCCCGCAAGGCAAATTCACCGGGAAGCGAAACAGAAGGTACGCGGATATAGCCCATGGATGCCAGACGGTCGGCAATAGCGGCAGGATCGAAAGCCTCACGCTCTCTGATGTGGATGATATGCTGTCTCAGAGTGTCAGGTGGCGGTACCGGAATAATGAAGGTTCGTGCTGCAACTACCGCAATGTCGAAATTTCCGAGTGCCAGCCTCGAGAGCGCTGCAGCACGTTCTCCGAAATGACGCGCATTGGCAGGAAGAGGCCGGTAGGGAGCGGCAGGCCAGGAAGGAAATTCCAGAACGTGAGCTCCTGCAAATTGGGCATCCTTGGCGAAGTCATCCGCCTCCTGCTCGGTGGGCAGCACTGCAATGAATTTTCTGCCTGTCTTTCTCGCAAGGCGAGCAAGTCCAACCGCAAGAGCAGCTGGTTCTGAATTCTGCAGATGAAGCGGAAAGGCTCGTGCCGCGAGTCGTGCAGCAAGGATATGGAGCGAAGAAAGGCGGTCCAGCCTGTCCAGGAGAGCTTGCGCATTGCGTTCTTTCATCGTATGCTTACCTTTCGGGCGTGCATCAGTATAGCCAGTTGCACGCTTCATTGCTACCGACATGCTGATACTTGCTCTTGTAGAAGACGATACCGCAGCTGCGGCACTTCATACTCAGACGCAGCACATGGGGGTACATCTCATCCGCATGCGCGACCCGGTGCGCCTTATCGACAGCCTTGAAGAACTCATGCCTGATGTGGTGATTGTGGACTGCCACGATTTTCCTCTTCATGCCCGGGTCCTTGATGGAATGCTTGCGTGCAGAAATTGTGAGCAATCCACATCGCTCGTGATGATCACGGATACTGCCAT
Source organism: Spirochaetaceae bacterium (assembly GCA_026418115.1). GTDB lineage: Bacteria > Spirochaetota > Spirochaetia > Treponematales > Rectinemataceae > Rectinema. The sequence goes on from JAOABY010000025.1 coordinate 889, forward strand.
GCAGCAGAGTCCGGCAGAAGGGGTAGTATTCACACGCGATGATCTCACGGCAGCATCGCAACCGTTCCAGCGGTGGCTCTCTGATCGCTTCTGTATTCGCGACGGTCTGCAAGGCTCTCAACAGCCAGCAGGTGAGCAGGCAAGAAGCGGCAGCAGACTCGTGGCACGAGCAGAACAGGCCCTCCTGCACGCAGGCAGGCAACGGCCGAGCAGAAACTGAATTTCTTTATAGCGCAATTAGTTGCATACTGAGCAAAAATCGCATGTTGCCTTTTCATTGTTTTTGATATATAATGCCAAGTATTATGGAAGACTACAAGAAACCCTGCGATGAAACATATCTTTCACCCTACGCCCAGAAATTCAAGGCAATCGGGCATCCCATCCGTCTGAAGATACTCTGCCTCATTTCCCAACAGGAAGTACCCTGCGTGGGCGATATCTGGAGATGTCTGGAACAGCCTCAACCTGTAGTTTCCCAGCATCTCGCAATTCTCAAGCGTGCAGGCGTGGTCAAATCGGAAGTGCGCCGTACCAAGCGCGTGTATTATGTCGCTGACCCTTATATCAAGAATCTCATCGAGACCATGGTCTGCGAGATAAAGAGCCAGACTCTGGAAGCCAGAGAATAAGCCTGCACTATTCTTCTTCAGTCGGCCCTGCGAGCCGCATCGTTTCCCTGGACAAGTTCCCTCAGCGCTTCTTCAAAGGCCTGGTCTGCATTGTCGGCATGCACACGCCTGATGATGGTACCCTGTCTGAAAATGAGTACGGCATTGCCTGCGCCGGTGATGCCGAGGTCTGCCTCTCTGGCTTCTCCTGGACCATTCACAACGCACCCCATGACTGCCACGGTAATTGGTACCCTGAGGGCATAGAGACTGTTTTTCCATCGCTCGATGAAGGCATGGGTATCAAATGATGCGCGCCCACAGCGGGGGCACGATACTATCCTGACGCCTGCTCCCCCCTGCCCTGCGCAGGCCAGAATTTCCCGCCCTGCAATGACCTCATGTTCCATGGAGTCGGAAAGCGACACGCGAATGGTTGCACCGATCCCTTTTTTCAGCAGCGGGACAAGTGCCGCAGTATTGCGGACAATGCCCGCCACGAGAGGTCCGGCTTCAGTGACGCCCAGATGAAGCGGATAGGGGAATCTTGCCGCAAATGCCTCGTTGGCACGGATGACTTCTTCGGGATCATTCATCTTGAGTGAGACTACGATGTCCCTGAAGCCTTCTGCTTCCAGCAATTCGATTTCGCGCTCCGCTGCAGCGAGCGCAGCCTCGACTCTGTCGTGCACCGGTGCAAGATCCCTTGGGAGTGAGCCTCCATTGATGCCTATGCGCAGAGGGATGCCGCGATCACGAGCCTTTGCTGCCACCTCGCGCACCTTCCATGCAGCACCGATGTTGCCGGGATTGATGCGAATCTTTGCAATGGGGAAATCCATACAGCGAAGCGCGAGGCGCCAGTCAAAATGAATGTCCGCGACGAGCGGCAGAGGGCTCTTCTCTGCTAGCATTCCAAGGGCTTCTGCTGCCGCCATGTCAGGGACCGCAAATCGGACCATGCTGCATCCAAGATCCGTGAGTGACGCAAGACGCCGAATTACTGGTTCAAGTGCAGGGTCTGCCGGCGAAGCGCACCTTGGCAGTGGCTCCTTCCACATCGTCTGCACACTGACAGGCCAGGAGCCGCCTATCATCAGCGAGCCTGCTCTTACTATTCTGGTTTCCGACATTGAAGTCCCTGGAGAGAGCATTCCACAGGGGGAATACACCATCAAAGGGCATTCCCCCCAGCCTTATTGCAGGTTCGTCACACCGCGCTGAAGGTGAAGGCGAGGACGAAGAGAGCGACCGTTTCGCAGAGACCTACGACCGTGATGTAGTTTGCAAATCCTTTGCCGGTCTCACCGAAAGCATCGCAGCCAGCTGCTGCAGCCTGGCCCTGGGCAACGGCCGACATGCCGATTGCCAGACCGGACATGATGCCTGCAGCGAGAATCAGCAGTGCGTCCTTGGTCGAATTCATCAGACGGCCCATCAGGATGAAGCCATAGATGGTCTGGGTGAGCGGCGCTCCTGCAAATGCGACCAGCAGGAAGGATGGGGTCTTGTTGTTCAGATACGAACGCTTCCAGGAACCGATAGCTGCCATGCCGGCAGTACCGGCACCAATCGCCGATCCCGTTGCCGCCAGGCCGAGTACGCACGCCGCACCGATCAAGGCAATGTTCATACCAGTGTCTCCTCAGTTGATTGCTGTATTGCCGCCTATGGAGTCTGCTTCCTTCAGCGGTTCATATTTGTAACCGGACCACTCCATACCGAGATGGCCGGAAAATTCCAGCATGTTGAGCCGGATACCATGCACGACGACAGACAGAACGGTGAGCACAAAATTCAGCGAATGGCTCACCACCAGCAGGACAATCGCGATCAGCAGCTTGAGTATGAAGCCGATTGCGAAGGCCGCCACGCCTCCCACTATGGAACCCGCCATGCCGTTCACCGTCTGGGAGATGGCTAGTCCAGCCAGGCCTACTGCCCACAGCCGGATGTAGGAAACGATATCGGCAAACACGCTCACCGTACCCAGAAAGGTCGGGATAAAGCCCTTGAGGCTCTCTATCAGGCTTGAGCCCAGTTTCCCATTCCAGTTGCCAAAGACAAACACCAGCAGGAAGCCCGCACCAATGCTTCCAAGTGCCCAGCTTCGAATGGGGAAACGCTGTGAATCTATTACCAGGTTGAGCGCGGCATTGAACATGCCGGCAAGCAGCAGCAGCGATCCAACCTGCGACAGGAACTTGAGATCGGGATAATCCCGCCGGATGTTCTTGAAGTGGGCAATGGAAAGCTGCACCAGGCCGATAATGAAGCAGAACACCTTGATGTTGCTTTCAGAGTCGGGGTGCTGCCCATTGATGAGCGGAATGGAAATGTTCTGCAGGAAAGCTGGCAGCCTGTCGTATGCAATGCCAAACCAGGAGGCAGTCAGCGCCCCCCAGATCACCGTCACTGCACCCAGCAGGGCAAACAGGATTTCCGCATTGCCCGGCACCTGTTTCTTCCGGAGCCTGCCAAGGATCGCTGCAAGCGAACCGCCCAGAATGAGGGTTCCATAGCCGCCATCGCCGAATATCATGGCGAAGAACAGGGAGAAGAACAGCAGAAACCAGAAAGAGATGTCGTACTCTCGGTAGTTGGGCACCGTTCCGAGGAATTCAAAGACCGGCTCGATGATCCGTACTGCAGGCGGATTGTCTACAAGAGTAGGCGGAAGCTCTTCCGCAGAAGGATCTTCGAACGCCACTGCCCATCCATGCTCCGAAGCAGCCGTCCTCAGCTTCTGCACCGCAGGTTCGGGAATATAACCTGCGAGGTAGCAGAAGGTTCCCTCCCCTGGCATGCCTGAGCGCAGGCGCTCCAGTACCAGGCTCGATTCGAGCGATGCAAGATAGGCATCCAGGAGGTCGATATCGCGTGATGCATCTGCAAGCGTACGCTCGAGTTCGGCATGGCGGGCAGACAGCTGCACCATGGTCTGGCGCATTGCTGCAGGTGTCTGCTCAGGCGGCACGAATTCAGCAAAGCTGGGAGGCAGAGCGGGCAGTATGCCACCCTTTGGTATCAGCACAGCCCAGTGCAGCTTTCCCTTGGGAGCTGCGAGAGGGATATGCACGAGTTCTGCAGGAGCATCGCCTGCAGCCTTCGCAGGCGCTTCGAACAGATGTATGCGGAATCCGGAAGCTTCGGCTTCCTCGAGCATCGACTTTGAGACTTCACCCCACGACGCTGCGCGTTCACATTCCTTTTCCAGGTATGCAAGCCGATCCTCAATCGTATCGATTTCCTCAAGCAGATCGAGGACCTTCTCGGCAAGCTGACGCCCCTGCTCTGCAGCCTCATGGCCTTTGCGCTGTGCAGGCTTGAATTTTGGGGGAAGGCGCGCAGCGAGCGCTCCTCTGGCATTGCGCGCAAGTGCCAGGTCTCGTTCGAGCGCACTGTAGGTCTCTCCGCTGCCGGTAATTTCCTGGATATGGACAATGCCGAGTTTCCTCAGGCTCTTCGGAAGTTCGTGGCGTTCGGACTCAAGCGCGACGATGTAGCATTTCTTCATGGGCACTATCATCGTTCGGCTCCTTCAACCTTGCGCTTGGCAATCTTGCCTCGCACTACCTGCGCTGTCTGCTGATCACCGAGATAGATCCGGATTTTGCGGATATCCGCGATGGTTTCCGGAATCTTGACCTTCTCGAAAAGATTGACTCGCTGGGTCGTGATTCTCAGTTCGTGGGACAGCAATTCCTTCTGCTGTGCCACTACGCCATATTCGGCACGCACTCTCAGCAGCTCCTCAAGCAGGCTGAGCGCACTGTCAACCCAGGGAGGCGTGGCATAGAGATCGTACTCGGTCCGCTGGAAATCGACACCTTCGAACATCGGTATGGGCACACCGGCGATGTTGCCCATGGTTGTTCGCACGCTTTCGACTTTCAGGAAAGGCTGGCTGTCGGCGGTTCGTGCTTCCGACTGCCCGGCAAAGACCGCGATCCATGCCTCGTACCTGATTTCCAGCTCATGCTTTCGCGCCTCCAGCTGTTCGAGTCTGGTCATTACCGAGCGGATTTCCATCTGCAGTTGCTGCTTCTTGAGCTGAAGCGTGGGGAGATAGCGCTGGTACATCTTGAGCGCATCTTTCTTTTTCTTCAGCTCATTCTTGGTCAGCTTCAGTTTGGCCATGCAAATCTCCCGCTTCCGAATCCTCAGGCGCGCTTTGCCCAGAATTTCTGGATGAGTTCGGTACGAAGTCCGGTTTCTCTGGGCTCAAAGCATTCGGCGAGAATTTCCCAGCACTGATCGAGTGCCTTTTCCAGAGGAATGTTGACTGAAAGATCCATCATGCGCTGCTCGAACAGTTCACCATACTTGAGAAGCTTCCTGTCCCACTGGCTCATCTGGAAGCCCATGGATTTCTTCTCAAGGGTATCGCGGTAGGCAGCGAAAAGCTTGATCATGGCATCCATGATGGCGCGATGATCTTCCCGTGTCTTGCCGTTGACCATCTGCTTGAGTCGTGACAGCGAGCCGAAAGGCTCGATGCGGCCGCCACGGAGATAGAACTGGCCTTCGGTGATGTAGCCTGTATTATCGGGGATGGGATGCGTCACATCGTCGCCCGGCATGGTGGTGACAGCCAATATCGTGATCGAGCCTGCATCGGAGAAATCAACGGCTTTTTCGTAGCGTGCGGCGAGCTGTGAATAGAGATCACCGGGATAACCGCGATTGGAAGGTACCTGCTCCTGGGTAATGGCGATTTCCTTCATCGCATCCGCGAAGTTCGTCATGTCGGTGAGCAGCACCAGAACATTCTTGCCCTTCAGTGCAAACCGTTCCGCAACGGCAAGCGAAATATCGGGCACCATGAGACATTCAACAACTGGATCGGCTGCCGTGTGCACAAACATGATGGTCTTGGACAGGGAGCCACCTTCCTCAAGCGTATCCTTGAAGAACAGGTAATCGTCGTACTTGAGCCCCATGCCGCCCAGAATGATGAGGTCTACCTCGGCCTGCATCGCAATGCGGGCAAGCAGCTGGTTGTAAGGTTCGCCCGAGACCGAGAAAATGGGCAGCTTCTGGCTTTTTACCAGCGTGTTGAAGACATCGATCATCGGAATGCCGGTGCGGATCATTTCACGTGGCACGATGCGCTTGTAGGGGTTGACCGACGGACCGGCGATGGTAATGAGATTGTCGGTCAATGCAGGACCGCCGTCGCGCGGCTCACCGGCGCCATCAAAGATACGTCCCTGCAGATTGTCAGAGAAACTGACCTGCATCGGATGCCCCAAAAAGCGCACCTCATCACCTGTCGAAATGCCACGACCACCCGAGAACACCTGCAGGAATGCAGTATCCCTGTCGAGGCGGATGGTTTCCGCCAGAGAGATGCCATAGCGAGTTCGTACCTCCGCCAGCTCGCCGTACTGCACATCGCGTGCCTTGACGGCTATGACGTTGCCAACTATCGATTCGATTCGCGAATAGATCTTGTTCATGGCTTACTCCAGGGTGGCGATCATCTCGAGCCCGCGCGGATCGAATTCGGGCTTGCGATCGGTGATGGCTTTCTCGATCTTGCCGAACAGCGAGGCAAACAGCTCGCTTCCGGAAGGAGTACCGTTGAGATCGAGCATGGTCTGACGCAGATCGTAGAAATATTCGCGGGCATCTTCCTTGTCTTCAAATTCAAAGCGGGCTGCAAGAATTCTGAGCACCAGCGCAAAGACCTGCTTCTGTCTTTCAGGCGGAACTGCGGCATCAACCGGATCGAAGGAGTTCTGCTGGAGGTAGACCGCATCAAGGAATTCGCCCTTGAGATAGATGACATAATCATCCAGGCTCGTGCCCTCTTCTCCAACAACCTTCATCATTGCGCCTACCTCGGCGCCACGCTCGAGGAAGTTATGCGCATAGCGCACCGCCTTTCTCGGCATGATGCCTTCGTACTTCGACCAGGAATCCAGCGGGTGAATGGCGGGATACTTGCGGGCATCCGAACGCTCTCTTGACAGTCCGTGGAAGGCGCCGACAACTTTCAGTGTTGCCTGGGTGACCGGCTCCTCAAAGTTGCCGCCAGCAGGCGAAACGGTACCACCAATGGTTACGGAGCCGGTGCGTCCATCATGGAGCTTTACAATACCGGCCCGCTCGTAGAATGCTGCAATCACCGATTCGAGATAGGCAGGGAAGGCTTCTTCGCCGGGGATTTCCTCGAGGCGGCCCGACATTTCGCGCATTGCCTGCGCCCAGCGGCTTGTGGAATCTGCCAGCAGCAGAACATCCAGGCCCATCTGGCGATAGTATTCCGCAATCGTAACCGCGGTGTAGACAGACGCCTCTCGCGCAGCAACAGGCATGGATGAGGTATTGCAGATGATAACGGTGCGCTCCATGAGGCTGCGTCCGGTCTTGGGATCGATGATTTCTGGGAATTCCTTGAGCGTTTCGACGACCTCGCCGGCACGCTCACCGCATGCTGCAATAATGACAATATCGACCTCAGCATTGCGGCTCGTCACCTGCTGGAGTACGGTCTTGCCGGCACCGAAGGGGCCGGGAATACAGTACGTTCCGCCCTTTGCCACAGGGAAGAACGTATCTATGATGCGTGTCTTGGTGACCATCGGAGTCTTCGGCTTGAGACGTTCTGCATAGCAATCGACGGCGCGTTTGACCGGCCAGGAGAAATACATTTTCACTGGCCTGACATTGCCTCTTGTATCCTCAAGCTCGGCTATCACATCATCCACGACATGATCGCCTTCTTCTGCGATGCTCACCACACGATATTCCCCATACAGGTCGAAGGGGACCATGATCTGATGCCTGAAGTGGAGTTCGGGTACCCAGCCGAGCACCATGCCTCGCTGTACCTTGTCTCCGACCTTGGCTACCGGTGTAAAATGCCAGCGGGCGGCGCGCGGCAGTGCCTTGAGATACAGACCAGGCTCTAGGAAGTAGCCCACTTTTTCGGCGATTTCGGGGAGCGGGTTCTGGAGGCCGTCATAGATCTGACCAAGCAGGCCGGGGCCGAGCTCCACCGAGAGCAGTTCGCCGGTGAACTCGACTTCATCTCCCACCTTGATGCCTTTGGTGATCTCGAATACCTGCATCTGCACCGAGGATCCTCTGATGCGGATGACTTCGCTCTTGAGTCTCCTGCCTCCTGTGAGGATGTATGCCACCTCATTCATGGTAACAATACCATCGGTATCGACCGAGACCATGTTGCCATTGACCGCGGTTACGTGTCCTTTCGTCATGTTGCAGCTCCGGATTGCAAGACTGTGCCTGCCCTGCCCGAGGCGGCACTGATGATATCTTGATAATACAAGGCAAAACCCTCTCTACCTCGTTCAGCGGAAAGCCGGCTGAGGCGTTCTGCAAGCATCAGTTTCATTTTATAGGCTATCAGCGCATCCAGATCGAACGCGGAAAGCGATGCAAGGCGTTCAATGGCTATCCAGCGTTCACGTTCGAACAGCATGGCCGCCTGGAGTGGGTCGGGTGCCGAGTGAATGGCGTTGGCAGCCCGATGGGCATCGCCTGATATGACGCCCGGGCGAATCCATGGTTCAGGATCGCGCTGCAGGCTGCGGGCACGCAGCAACACGAGTGCGTTTCGTGTTCCACGCTCCCACTCGAAATATTCCCTGAGGAGGGGAGATGCAGATGCGGCAGGCGTATCCTTCCCCTCCATGATAAGTGGTACTGCTGCAAGCACCTGCCTGTCATGGCGCTCCACAAGGCGGCTGCAAAGCTCATCAAATTCTGAAACGGTCATGGGAGCCTCAGCGCCAAAGGGAAAAGAGGGAAGCGTCGATGCCAGATACCAGTAGCGTCTCATGTCAGGCCAGATCCTTTGCCGCCTCTTGCAGATACTCTCCGAGCCTTGCGTTCACTCGGGCAGCAAGCATCTTTGCAATGGTTTCAGCAGAGAAGTCGTACTGAACAGCCGAACCTTCGATCGCCACACGGAAGCCTGCATCGATGCCCGCGTAGGGCTTGAAGGTCACTCCACCCTTGATTTCCTCTGCAAGCCGACCAGCGACCGCCTTATCGAATTTCTCGAGCATGGCGGGAGAGAGAAGCACTTCAAGTCTGCCTTCAGCGCCTTTGGCGAGTTCTTTCAGAATGTCGGGGAGCATGCTGGCGATAAGCCTGGCATCAAGAGCCGCTGCCACATCCTTCTCGATAGCCGCCCCGAGGAATCGGGAAACACTCTGCTTGCATGCGATCAGTGTGTCGCGCGCAGCCTGGATCATGCTTTCACGTGAGGCTGCTTCCTGGGCTGCAATGCGCCTCGCAGCCTCTGCCTGCATGGCTTCCGATTCCTTGCGGGCCTTGGCAAGCAGTTCCTCAGCCTGTGCCTCAGCCTGGCTGACAATCTCATTCGCCTGTTTCCTTGCTGCCTCGATCCCTTCGCTCTTGATCTTCTCGAGCAGTTCCTGGACATGCATTTCCATACGTCGGTTCCTTGCCTTTTGAGGTGTGCCCCCTGGTGTCATGCGTGCATGCTGCATCCTGCATGAGCGCAACAACTATTGGATAATAAAATATCCAATACAGACTGTCAACCGTATATTTTTACACGCAGGAGCATTCGCAGTAGGTTACTATGAAGACTGACAAGAGGCAAGCATTTCCTGTCTGGAATTTCAACACTCAAGGGAGGTATCGGAAGACATATCCTCTTGACCAAACGCCCAAGTTTCGGTTAAATCCGCTACGTATCCGCCATACGGAAGACTGCTGGCGGGTGCTCATCAGTCCTGCGACCGTCGTATAACGGCTATTACCCCAGCCTTCCAAGCTGGAGACGTGGGTTCGACTCCCATCGGTCGCTCGTGCAAAGGCAGCGGTATGCATCCGCTGCCTTTTCTGTTTTACACGCAGACGATGCTGCAGACTATGCTGCGCACCCGCACACCAGACTCATCCGCCATGCGAAGCAGAGGGTAAGGCCAGTATCCAGTCCGTCATCTGTTGCAGCGCATCCTCGGCGAAGCTCTCCTGCAGCAGGCCATACTCGGAAGGCAGACCAGTCTCGGCATGCTGGAAAAGATGATTGAGCCCCGGCAGTCTCACAAGTTTCCAGGAAGGCGAACGGGACTGTTCGAGCGCAGCTTCGATGGCTGCGAGATTTTCCTCGACCGGCACCTGCAGATCCTTTTCGCCATTGAGGGCAAGTATGGGAATGGCCAGCTGCCTCAGATAGTCTGCAGGATCGAGCGCAAGGAAGACGCGCATCCACGGCGCAAGCAGCTGATCAGCAATCATGGATGCCTGCTGGCGAAGACCCTCAACTTCAGTTTCGGGCAAGGAGGCACCAGCTGTCATCCCGGCCATGATTTCCGCGATTATCCTGTTTCTTGCAGCATCATCAGGTACTGCGCCCATGGCGAGGTCATAGAGTCGACGGTTGATGGTGTTTGCTTGCTCGATTCCTTCGGCAGACAGTCCTGAAGCTCTCCCCAGGGCGGCGTTCTGGAGCAGGAGCAGCCTGTCGCCCCTGATGCCCGGAGAGGCAAGCAGAATGGCAAACCGTGCTGTTGCCTGGCGGGCTGCAACCATGGCAGCGATTATTCCGCCCTCACTGTGTCCCACCAGCCCGAGACGCCGGCTGTCCACCTGCGCCTGGCTCGCCAGATACTTGAGCGCAGCCTCTGCATCATCGGCAAAATCAAAGGTCGTTGCCGTCTGGAAATCGCCTTCCGATGCACCGACTCCTCGATCATCGCAGCGCAGCGAGGCTATGCCATGCCGGGCCAAATGCTCCGCAATGACCAGAAAAGGTTTATAGCCCAGAATTGTTTCGTCTCTATCCTGCGGACCTGAGCCCGTGATGAGCACTACCGCCGGGAAGGGACCGTCACCCTCGGGAATGGTCATGGTGCCTGCAAGGGTGATGCCCGCAGAAAGGCTTGTGAAACGGACTTCTCTGGTAAAAAACTTCCGGTCTGAAACGCCCGGAGGCTCATTCCCTTCTCTGGAACCTGCAGCAGAGGGCTGCAGCGATGGCGCATTGCCCGCGGAGCCACCCTCTGGCTGCCCGGTTTTCCTGAGTCTGAGAGGAAGGGTCATGCCGGATTGTTTCCAGAACCCCTCGATTGCGATGCCGTTTGCATCGATAGTGCCGCTGTATACTCCTCCAATCGAAGCAATCTCAAGGATGATGCTGCCTGCATCACAGTCAATGCGCGAAATCGGTATTCCCCGTACACCCTGGTCAGGGCTGTCCATCGTGCCGGTCCAACGCCTTTCGAGTACAACCATGTGGAATACCACACGAAGACTCACCGCTCCAGCCTGCAGTGTGCCTTCCCATGTGCCGGCCAAGGTCGACGGGTACTGCTCAGCATGGATTCCGGAAACCGGGATGAAGACTGCCAGAAGGGCCAGAAGCACCCATCCCAATGATCGACTGATTCCATATTTCATTGCTTCAGCATAGAACACTACCGATTTCGATGCCATGGCCCTTGCTCATCGGTACATGACAAGCATGGCGTTTTCATAGATTGATGAGCCGCTTGCGCTGACATCTGTGCCGTAGAAATGAGCTTCCGTACCATTTTGATACCCTGCAGCGTACACTCTGTTGAGACTGTCAACTGCAACAGATCTGTAAAATGTTGTAAGCGAGCCTCCGGTTGCTGTTCTTGCACCACACGCTCTCCCCAAGCTGCTGTATTTGACCATTATCACATTGGATGATGAAGAGGTTCCTGTTGCACTGACTCCGTCACCATAGCCGTAGGTACCACTACCTGCCTGAAATCCAGCTGCATAGACATTGCCCCTACTGTCAGTCGCAACATCAAAGAACCAGGATGTGTTGCTGCCCTCAGTCAAGGTACGGGCCCATAGCGTCTTTCCTGCTGGAGAGTATTTCACAATCATCGCATTGTCCCCGGATGCAGTCCCTGTTGCAGAAACATCTGTGCCATAAGTATACGTCCCTGTAGCTTTCTGGGCACCAACTGCGTAGATATTGCCGGTCCTGTCAAGAGCAATACCATGAAACATTGAATCCTTGGTGCTTGCGAGGGTACTTCGGGCCCATATGGCATCTCCGGAAGAGCTGTATTTCACGATGAGTACGCTGTTATACGCACATGGACCAGCAACGCTGACACCATTTCCAAATGCATATGTCCCCGTCCCCTTCTGAGCCCCGACTGCATAGACAGCTCCTTGTCTGTCTACTGCGACATCGGTAAACCAGGCTGCCTCGGTGCCCGCTGTCTGCGTCCGGGCCCATTGTGCGTTTCCATCGCTGTCATAGCGCACGAGCAGCACGTTTGCGTAATCCGCAGTACCGGCAGCGGTGACACCGGGGCCATAGCTCATCACCTCTGTACCAGACTGGTACCCAGCCACATAGACATGATTGCTGCCGTCAATCGCCACGCCATCAAATTCCGAATCTCCTGTTCCCGATACTGCTGAGCGGGCCCACAAGGCATTGCCCTGGGCATCATACTTTACCAGCACTGCATTCCATGCCGCTGAGGGACCGGCCACACTGACCCCCGGCCCATAGGAATAGGCACCTGAGCCGTACTGGAAGCCCACTGCATAGACCGCACCCGTACCATCGACTGCTACATTCATGAACCATGCAGCAAGGGCCCCTGCATACAGGGTGCGCGCCCAAAGCGCAATTCCATTGCTGTCATACTTGACGAGTACAGCATTTGCGCCTGATGCGGTTCCCGTAGCACTGACGCCTGGGCCATAGGTATAGGTTGAATAGCCATACTGGCATCCTGCTGCATAGATATTCCCCTGGCGGTCAATCGCAAGTCCCCTGAACTCAGAATTACTTTCCCCCGTGCTCAGAGTCCTTACCCATTGCGCCTCAGGCATGATGGTAAGGGTCCCCCATGGCGGCCACAACGGACAGCTTGTCATGATTCCCAGGAACAGCAGAGAGACAGAGAGGGCTATCAGAATACCGGAACCTGTTTTTCTGCAGACCATGTTCCTCCTCCTTCAGAACAGCCCTGCAGCACTGCACTCGATGATACCGGCATTTCTGAAAGGCCCATGATCTGCACTGCTCTGCAGCATGGACCTGATGAAGGCATGGTGCCGCAAAGCCTACAGTTCAAGTATAGTTGATATTCTGCCTGCTATCGATGCAGAGGAAGCTGATTATTCACTAATGAAGAGATCATATTGATCGCTGGAACAGCGATGCGGATTCGGGACGGAGATGTGATATTTATTCGGGACGAGAGGATTCGAACCTCCGATCTTCTGCTCCCAAAGCAGACGCCTTAGCCCCTAGGCTACGTCCCGGCTCAATCGTGTGTAAGCTAGATGAAAATATCGCCCTCTGTCAAGATATGCCACGATTCCTGTTTCCGGTGAGACTACAAGGGCTGAGGCGTCCTCATTCCGACATGGGGCTCATGCCTTCTCCTCCGAATCCTTGTCCTCGGGAAACAGAATGATTTTCGGGAAACCCGCTGTTGACACCTGGTATTTTTGAAATATAATAGCTCGGCTTCCTTATTTATTGAGGACAGTTGAAACCATCCCACCCTGTGAGGAGTAAGTATGTCCTTTACCACTGAAAACATTCGCAACATCGCCATCATTGGACATGGAGGCACCGGCAAGACCACCTTGCTCGAACACATTCTCTTTCAGGGCGGAATGATATCAAAACCGGAAACGGTTGATTCGGGCAAAACCGTCAGCGACTACGGCGAAGACGAGATTGCGCGCAAGATATCAGTTCGCTCGAGCCTCACCCATGTCAACGCCGGAGACAGGAAGATCAATTTTCTCGATGCCCCCGGAGCGGGAGACTTTGTAGGAGAAGCCATTCTGGCTCTGAGAGCATGCGAAACCGCCCTGCTGGTCGTTGACGGCAAGTCGGGTGTGCAGATTGAGACAGTCAAGCTATGGCGTCTGCTCGAGAAGCGCCAGAAACCTCGCATGCTGTTCATTACCAGGTTGGATGAGGACCGCTCGAGCTTCAACAAGACGCTTGAGGATGTCAAGGAAAAATTCAAGGTAACACCGGTTGCCATCACCATTCCCATGGGAGAAGGCCTTGGCTTCAAGGGTGTGATCGATGTTCTCAATGGCAAAGCATATCTCAGACCAGCATCCCACGATCAGAAGGAACAGGCTGTTGCTGTGCCTGCTGAATTCAGCGATGCCGTGGAAGCTGCCAGGGCCCAGCTCTTTGAAGCAGCAGCCGAAGGCAATGATGAACTGATGGAGAAGTACCTGACCGAAGGTGAGCTTTCCCAGGAAGAAACCCTCATCGGTCTGAAGAGTGCACTCGCAGAAGGCAAGATCGTACCTGCATTCGCTGGTGCGGGTCTGGCAAATTCAGGTACTGCTGCGCTCATCGATTTCATTCTCGAGAGCGCGCCCTCCCCGCTCACCCGCGCGCCGGAATCCGCAAAGGATGTCGACGGCAACGCGCTGGAAATTGCCGTTGATCCGGCAAAACCCATCTCGGCCTTTGTTTTCAAAACCCAGATTGACCAATTCTCCGGCCGCCTGTGCTACGTCAAGGTCATGACCGGCAATCTGGTGCCTGACACCGATATCGTCATCACCAGGGAGGCCCGCAAGGAGCGCATTGGTAAGCTCTACACGCTCCAGGGCAAAAAACTCGAGGAAGTATCGAACCTTCCCGCGGGCGACATCGGCATCATCGCCAAGCTTGCTTCTCTGAAAACCAACGACACCATCTCTCAATTCGAGAAACCGATCAGCTACGACCCACTCACCCTGCCCTCTCCCGTCCATCTGCTCGCCATATCGGCGGTCAACAAGAAAGAGGAGGACAAGCTCTCCGAACTGCTCTACAAGGCGGCTGAAGAGGATCTTACCTTCCGCGTCTGGTACAATGCCGAGACCAAGGAAACCGTCATCGCAGGCATGGGCGAACAGCAGATCACCATGATTCTGGACAAGATCAAGGTTCAGTCCAAGATCGTGGCTGAGACAAGAGTGCCGCGTGTCGCCTACCGCGAGACCATCACCAAGAAGGCCACAGCCGAATATACGCACAAGAAGCAGACTGGCGGCCACGGTCAGTATGGTCGTGTCGTGTTCGAGATCGAGCCTCTCGAGCGTGGCAAGGGTTACGAGTTCGAGAACCGAATCTTCGGCGGCGCAGTCTCCAAAGGCTTCATGCCTGGTATCGAAAAGGGTATCCATCAGGCCATGGAAGCGGGCGTGCTCGCCGGCTACCCGGTCGTGGACGTCAAGACCGCCATCATCGATGGCAAGGAGCACCCCGTCGACTCTTCCGAAATGGCGTTCAAGATCGCTGCACGAGGAGCGTTCCGCGAGGCGATGAAGCAGGCTTCACCAGTGCTCCTGGAACCCATCATGAATCTCTCGGTCTTTGTTGAGGAGAAATATCTGGGCGATGTCATGTCGGATCTTTCGGGACGCCGTGGCAAGATTTCCGGCCAGAACCCCATTGGAGGCGGTATTGTTCAGATTGATGCCCAGGTGCCTCAGGCTGAATTGCTGCGCTATGCAATCGACCTTCGCTCCATGACATCCGGAACCGGTTCCTTCGAAATCGAATTCTCGCACTATGCGCCAATCTCCGGCAAGATTGCCGAGGATGTCATCAAGGCAGCCCAGGCATTCAGAACCCAGGAAGCAGAAGAAGAGTGATATCCGCCCCGGCATCCGCCAGTACAGGATGCGCGGATATGGCAAAGCCGGCGACCTTGCGGCCGCCGGCTTTTTTCATGGCTTGCTGCGCTGCCTCGATATGCGGCACTCCGGATGCACGTCTCAGGCTCCCTGGCCTTTGCCAAGACGCTCGATTTCCTGGATGAACTCGTCAGGAGTGTTGTACTTGCGGTACACTGAGGCAAAGCGGATATAGGCCACCTTATCCAGCGCATACAGGCGCTCAAGCACCATGCGGCCCAGATCCTCGCTGGCAATTTCGTTCGATGCCTTTGCACGCTGGGCAGCCTCATCCTCGATCTCATTGATGAGATTCTCGATCTGGAACTGCGAAACAGGCCTCTTTTCCAGCGCCCGTACCAGGCCGCGCTCGATTTTCTGCCTCTCGAAAGGTTCTCTTCTACCGTCCCGCTTGATCACCATGAGCGGACGTTCCTCAATGCGCTCATAGCTCGTGAAACGGAGACCGCAGGAAAGACATTCCCGCCGTCTTCGTATGGCTTCTCCATTGGCCAGTGTCCGCGTATCGATGACCTTGTCATCCATGCTGCCACAGTGGGGACATTTCATGCATGATCCTTTCCGCCGAGCCGTTCAAGCGCTTTCAGAAAATCGATTGGCAAGGGGAATACTATCGTGGAATTCTTCTCCACCGCAATTTCCGAAAGGGTCTGCAGGTAACGCAGCTGGAGGCTCGCTGGCGAAGATGCAAGCACATTAGCTGCCTGTGCAAGCTTCTCCGATGCCTGAAGCTCTCCTTCCGCGGCAATGACTTTGGCACGGCGCTCGCGTTCAGCCTCAGCCTGACGCGCCATCGCGCGCTTCATTGATTCCGCAAGCTCGACAGCCTTGATCTCTACTGCCGATACCTTGATGCCCCAGGGGTCGGTGGCATCATCAAGGAGCTTCTGTAGCACCTGCCCGAGCTCCGCCCGTTTGGACAGCATCTCATCGAGCTCATGCTGACCCAGCACCGACCGCAGAATGGTCTGGGCAAGAAGGCTTGTGCTCTTCACATAGTCTGCAACCTTGACCACTGCGAGCACTGGGTCGAAAACATTGAAGTACACGACGGCGTCCACTATTACCGGAACATTATCACGTGTAATGACTTCCTGTTTTGAGACATCGATGGTAAAGGTTCGCATGTCCACCTTGCGGAGAAGATCGATGCCAAAGGGCAGAATGAGATTGAAACCCGGGCCGATCACTTTCTGCATGCGTCCGAGCCTGAACAGCACGCCTCGCTGGTATTCCGGGATAACCCGCATCATCTGAATGAGAATGATGAGCGGCACAACGAAGAGTGCAGCTGCAATCTGCGGATACTGCATGCCCACGAGCACTGCCGGGATGGCCCACAGTACAAACGTCACTGCAAGAAAGATGAAGACAGGCATCTGGCGCCGTGCCAGTGCCACGATCGCAAATATGATCCACCATGCTGCAAATACGGCGGCCACGCCAAAATACAACGTCATTGTGGTCCTCCTTTATGGTCTGTACGTTGAATATACTGAAAAAACCTTTGCCGGTGGCAGCATTTGGCATTATCCTGTAGATACGAGGAGAATAAAACCATGGCGTTTTCAGACAAGCTGAAAAAATTCCTGGAGACGAGCGTCGATGCATCGCGCGATTTCCTGGAAAAGGCGGCAGACCAGGCCCAGGTATGGGGCGAGATGGGCAAGCTCAAGATCGAGATCATCCAGCTTCGCTCAAAAGCGCAGAACCTGGCCAGCAAGGTGGGTATGGAGGTCTACAACCTTCTCATCGAGAAACAGGAGCCCATGATCGGAGCATCGACACCGGAGATTGAACCCCTGCTCAGAGAACTCAAGGAGATTGATGCGCTCATTGATGAGAAGGAAGCGCTCTATAAATCAAAAGGAGGCAAGGAGAGCGATCTCGATCAGGGACCTCAGAATCAGGCTCCCTGAAACGACTGCTCCTCTGCCTTGAACAGACGTGCCACGTAGAGTGGCCCTGCTCCGTGTTCCCGGTCAGGAAGCATGATCACTCCATGACGGGTCGGCTCTCCCCAGGAGGGCGGATCCAGTCTGAAATGTCCATCATATTTCTTGCACAGGCGCTCAAGCACACCATCGTTCTCGAGTTCCGAGATTGAACATGTAGCATATACCAGACACCCCCCTGGTTTAAGCATCAGAAAGGCGCTGGAAAGGAGTGCCCACTGGCGGAAGGCAAGATTCCTTGTCCGGGCTGGTGTCCACTGCTCCAGCACATGGGCATCCTGCAGGACATGTCGCTCGGAGGAACAGGGAGCATCAAGGAGAATTGCGTCGTAATAGGAAGGTCTCTTTTTGCAGAGTGTCGCGGCGTCATAGCCGGAGACGATGACTCTTTTTCTTACGCCTTCAGGCAGGTGGCGGTCCAGCACCTCACGAAGTCTTCGTCTGCGGTCGACGGAAAGTTCGTTCGCATCGATGCGCAGATGCTGGCTGCCTGATGCGGCAAGTACGAGGGTCTTGCCTCCCGGCGCCGCACAGGCATCGAGTACCATGCCCTGATCGGGAAGCACAAGTGCCTGGGCTGCAGAGAGGCTGGCACGATCAATTCTGTAGAGTCCCTCTTCTGGAGGATCGACGATCTCGAGCTGCACACGGTCGCCATGATCTGTGGCTTTCAGACGCAGGCCTACTGCATAATTGGGCTCAAGCATGGCGCATCGCAGGCTCTCCCAACGTGACCCATAGAGTTTAGCATAGAAAGCATCGAACTCGGCAGTGCCCGGCATTGCATACTCCCTTTCTTTTCTATATACGAAATACAAGGATTGCTCAATGACAGACAACAGAACCAGCTGGCGCCCGCTCATGCGCAGGCTGACGCCTCCACATCTTGTGCTGTTTGATCTGGACGGCACACTTGCGGACAGCATCGAGGATATTGCAGGCGCGGTCAATGCTGCCCTCGCAGAAGAGGGCCTGCCGCTCCATTCTACGGATGACTACAAAGCCATGGTGGGTGACGGTTTTCGCGTGTTGATCCGACGTGTGCTGCCGCCCTCTGTTGCCGAAAACAGCGAAGCGTTCGAACGGATACGGCAGAAAGCCTTTGCGAATTATCTGCACAATCCGCTCCGCATGACAAAGCCGTATCCCGGTGCCCGTGATACCCTCCACGAGCTCCGGAACAGAGGCATCAGACTGGCTGTTTTGACGAACAAACCGCACGAACTGGCACACACTATTGTTGCAAATCTCTTTCCGGATATTGATTTTCTGACTGTGCAGGGTGATACGGGAAAAAGCCCTCGGAAGCCTGATCCCCATCAGGCGCTCGCAATCTGTACACTGGCGGACGTGCCACCCTCTGCATGCTGGTTCGTAGGCGATTCAGCGATTGACATGCAGACCGCTCATGCTGCCGGCATGCCGGGAATAGGAGCTGCCTATGGCTACCGGAACAGAGAAGAACTGCTGGCAGCGAGGGCAGATGCAATCATCGATACCCTGCCGGATCTGCTTCTCATCATGGACCGGTACAGTGTATAGTGAAAGAGTACCACAGAAGCAAGTACAGACACGCCGGCGTTGCCGGCTCTTCGCAGGACCTTGGTCCGCAGACCTGCCAGGTCGCAGCACAGGAGCTGAACATGACAAAAGAAGCATTGCTTGCCAGAGCGCAGGAATATCTCGAAGCCGAGAAAGATTCCTTCTTCGCTGATGATGTCAGGGATCTGCTTGCCAGAGAAGACTGGAAAGAAATAGAAGACAGATTCTACCGTGATCTGGAGTTTGGAACAGGCGGCCTGCGCGGCATCATCGGCGGAGGCTTCAACCGGATGAATACTCTGGTGGTGACCAGAGCAACCCAGGGCCTCTGCGACTACCTCAAAAGCCAGTTTCCCGACAAGCAGCTTTCTGCCTGCATAGCCTACGATTCTCGAAGAAAATCCAGAGAATTCGCTCGTGCCACTGCGCTCGTGTTCGCAGGCAACGGCATCAAGGCATATCTCTTTTCTTCGCTGCGCCCCACCCCCGAGCTGTCATTTGCCATCAGGATGCTCGGTGCGGATACCGGCGTGGTCGTGACGGCAAGTCACAATCCACCGGCATACAATGGCTACAAGGCATACTGGAACGATGGCTCCCAGGTCGTTCCTCCCCATGATGAAGGCATTATCGAGCGGGTACTCGCCGTCAGGCAGGTAAGAATGGCAGACGAACAGCAGGCTCTGCAGGCAGGGCTGCTGGTACCAATCGATACCGCAATCGATGATGCGTACATCGCCATGGTGAAGCGCCATCTTTTGCGCCCCGAGCTCTTCGCCCGCATGGCGAACGAAGTCAAGATAGTCTACACACCGCTGCACGGTACCGGCGCCATGCTCTTTGAACGCATCATGAAAGATCTGGGTCTTTCGGTCGTCACGGTTCCGGAACAGAGAGAGCCCGATGGCGAATTCCCCACGGTTTCCTACCCCAACCCGGAAGAGTCCGCAGCACTCGCCATGGCACTCGAACTGGGCAAGAAAGAAGGTGCTGACGTCGTCATGGCGACCGATCCCGATGCCGACCGGCTTGGCGTCGCCGTCCCCGATGGCAAGGGCGGCTTCACGCTTGTCACGGGGAATCAGCTTGGCGCGCTGCATCTCGACTACCTGGCTATCACGCTCAAAGAGCTGGGCAGAATGCCTCCACGCCCTGCCACCATCCGCAGCATCGTCACCACCGAATTCCAGACCGCGATCGCCCAGAAGCACGGAATTGCAAGTTTTGAATGCCTGACAGGCTTCAAGTGGATTGCAGAGCTCATGCGCAAATTCGACCGAGAAGGCTATGATTTCATCTATGCCACCGAGGAATCCTACGGCCACCTGATCGAGCCCGAAGTCCGCGACAAGGACGGCATATCGGCTGCCGCGCTCACGGCGGAAATGACACTGTACTGGCGATCCAGGGGCATCAGCCTGCTCGACCGCCTCGAGCAGCTGTACCGTGAGTATGGCTACTACGAGGAAAAGGGCATCAGCAAATATTTCGAGGGGCCCTCGGGCATGGATATCATGACGGGCATCATGAATGACTACCGCAGAGACCAGCCGACAGCACTTGGAGGCATTCCTGTGGTGTGGACTCGAGATATCAAGGCTGGCAAGGCCTGGGACGCAGCGGGGAGAATCAGCGATATCGACCTTCCCAAGAGTGATGTCATTCAGTGGCGCCTCGAAGACGGCACCCTGGTGACGGTCCGTCCTTCCGGCACCGAGCCCAAGATCAAGTACTACATTCTCTGCCACAGCAAGGATGATGACCTGGCATCGGCAAAGGAAGCGACCCGAAGAAAAATTGCAGCCATAGAAGCCGATATCCGTGCAGTGATCAATGCCCCGCGAGGATAAGGGTCGCCATACTTGATTGGGGAGTCTGATGTATATGACCGAAGGCAGTCTGCCATGAGCCAGGACCGGAGTCAGGGATCGCCACTGTGGGCTTCTCTGCTGGCTGGAGAACCTCGGTCGATACGTGAGCGTGCAGCCGTGCCCCTGTGGTATCGCAGGAATGCAGGGGCATGGCTGCCAGTGGACTGGCCTGAGCTTATTTGCGAGGATCGCCCATCATGGGAATCGCGGAGTTATCTTGCGCTGGATATTGAGACAACGGGGCTCCGTTCCCAAGTGGATCGGATCATCGAACTTGCGCTCGTGCGCTTCGGCTTTGACGCAGAAGGAGCGCTGATCGAATCTGAAAGAATGGTAACCCTCGTGAATCCGGGCATTCCCATTCCAGCCCAGGCAAGCGCCGTTCATGGCATTCGAGATGAGGATGTTGCGCACGCTCCCCCGTTCGCAAGCATGGCGCAGGATATCGCATCATTTGTCAAAGGCTCAATTCTGGTCGCCCACAACGCAATGTTTGATATCGGTTTTCTCGAAGTGGAGCTTGCGCGGGAAGGTCTGATACTGCCGGCGGATGAGGCGGCAGACACGCTTGGTCTTGCCAGAGCAGCCTTTCCTGACATGCTGTCCTACAATCTCGGCAAGCTCGCCTACCTGCTCCACTTGCCTTCTGATGCCGGTCATCGTGCGCTTGGTGATGCGCTTACCTGCATGCGCCTGTTCGCCATGTCAATGCGTGTACTGACAACTCGATGCGACTAAATACCCTTCACAGCACCCTCCTGCTTGCTGCACTCCTCTCTGTTGCAGGTGCAATCATTGCAGGCAATACACAGCCCTCCCCCTACCATTATGAAACCGTAGTTCCTCTGGCTCTCACCCTGCCTTCCACGACTCAGCTTGTCGCGATGCTGTCGGACACGGAGGATCTTCCTGACGATGAGGAGGCTGCAGCATATGGGCCTGCGGCCAGCCTCTATTATCGCCGTATCGGGCGTCTTGCACCTGCGTGGAGCGAGCGGCGTACCCGTTTCGAGCAGAGTCTCCAGCAGGCATGGCAGCTGCATAAAAAGTGGCATCCATCCATTCGGTCAGTGCAGATACAGGAAGCAGTGCGCGCATGGAGAGGCGATGTCACCCTCCCCGGTATGTCGTCATTGCCCCGCCTTGACCAGCTCGATGCTTCTCACACCTACGCGCTCGATATTTTCTATCAGAATGTTACCCGCCATGGGCTTGCCGGCACGGTGGAACGCGGTCCAATGGTATTTGCGCTGAGTGACGGTATTGTGGTTGCGGCAGCAGAAGGCTGGACCGGTTTTCCACGCATCGATCAGAAGCTCGGCTATCTATGGGGCGGCATCTCTCCGAAGTCAGGTAATGGCGTGATTCTCTATGCGCCAGAGGAGCGGCGATACTACAGCTATTTCCATCTCTCTGACGTGCACGTGCTGCCCGGCATGATAGTGAAGCGTGGCATGCCCCTGGGAGTGGGCGGCAACACAGGACTCAATGCACGCCGGGAAGGCAGGGGTGAACATCTACACCTGGAGATTTTCGATGCGCAGCGCGGACGCTACATGGATAACCGCCACATTCTGCAGATCCTCAAGCAGTCGGCACAGCAAGCGGCTGGTTCACGAGGCAGGCCTTTCCAGCTATAGTTACAGTCATGATACAGGACACCAGATATTTTCTCGTCGGCGACATTGGCGGCACCAACACCAATCTCGGCATCGCTCGCTGCTCGGGCAGCAAGGTTGAGGTACTCCATAAAGCATCCTACTCGACACAGCAGGAGCGCTCGCTCTCGGATCCTGTTCGGCGATTCCTGCGATCGGCACGTGATGCAGGATTGCCGGAAGCTCTTGACTACTGCTGTGTATCCGGTGCAGGCCCTGTTGAGGAAGGCAGACGCATACAGCTGACCAATGCTCCCTGGAGCATTGAACGTGATGAACTGGTCGATATCCTGCAATGCCCAGTCAGCCTCATCAACGATTTCACCGCGCTCGGCTATGCGGTCGGCACAGTTGACTGGCGCGATGCCAGAGCCGTTGCCAGACTACCCCATACCGACGGCTCGCTGCCCGAGCCACGCGATGGCATGATGCTCATACTTGGAGCAGGAACAGGACTTGGCGTTGGATTCGTGGACCGCCATCAGACGAGACTGACAGCCTATCCTTCTGAAGGCGGGCACTCGGAACTCCCTGTCTTTGATGATCTGTCGAGATCGTTCCATGCCTGGCTCTCGAGTATCGCAGGCTATCCCGCCGGTGCCGAACTGGCAATCTCCGGGCAGGGTATCGCGAATATCTTTGAATTTGTGTGCACACAGACTTTCGACCAGAGTCGGATCGAGGCAGAGTACGGACTTGCCTCCGGCTCTCTGAGTCAGGGTATCACGCCTCTGGCTGCAGGCATACTCGCCAGCCCAAGGCAGGAGTGGCCACCTGCCATCGCTTCGGGGTCTGCTGCTGATCCCTGGTGCAGACTCGCCATGGAGCTGTTCACCAGGCTCTATGCGCAGAAAGCGGCAAATCTCACTGCAATCTTTCTTCCGGAAGGCGGGGTATGGCTGGCAGGTGGCATTTCCTCGCGCAACGAAGCCTGGCTTCTGGAAGACTGTAGATTCATGCGCTGGTTCGAACGCAACTATGCGCCTCATATCAGAACCTTCCTGGCGAAAACACCGGTCTGTCTGGTTCGCGATTACCACATCTCGCTGAGAGGCGCTGCAGAAGCGGCCCGTCAGCATCTGGAGTACGGCGCATGACCATTCACGACATTCATCCTGCTCTCCTGGCAGACATGCAGACAAAAAAGATCGATATCGAACTGACCCTCGACATCCTCGACCGCTGCAACAGTGGTCTGTATGATGCCACAACAAAAATCCATCCGGCTGGGGTTCCCCGGATCGATGGGAGTAGCGTCATCGATGTCCGGGACCGCAGGCAGGGAAACTTCATCTGCAAGGTGCGAGAGCATGAAGCTCGCGCGCATCTGGAGCGGCACGATCTGAGCCTGGCGGAAGACATGCCCACCATCTCCGAAGCAGGCGAACGATGGATCCTGTGCGATGCTCCCAAGCTCGAAAAGATTGGGCGGAGCATCCTGCCTCGCTGTGGCTTTGGCGTACTCAACGGAGGTTCAGCAACCAGCTATGTCGATCTGAAGAAGAATCGAGCAGTTGATGCCGCGCTCTTCTCCTCGCTCGAACCCTTGTTTGAGCGCTATGCAGGCCAGTGCCGAGACATGCCCAAGGGACTTACTCCTGCATATCTCAATCCTGATGGCAGCCCAGGCGCGAGCTTTCTCGAACTCAAGATGCGCAGACGGCTGCTGGAATACTGCCGCGCCGGCGGTTCTCTCGAGGGATTCATGCCACTCTTCCAGATGACAAGTGCCGGCAATCATGCAACACTGCTCGAAGCCTACCGCTCCATGCAGGATTCGGTTTTCCTGCGAAATCTCGCGGTGCACACCGATCCGGCAGCCCGAACATCCTGGAGGAGCGGCGTACAGCCTCTCATTGCGGCCTACACACACTCATCGGAGGGCATGCCCAAACGCATATTCGACCATGCCTACGGAAGAGAGAACACTACCCTTGCGCTTCCCGGTGGTCATGGCCAGTGCTTCATGGCGCTGGCAGAAACTTTCAGTTCGATGTTCGCCGAAGGCTGCCGCTATGCAATGATCAGCAACGTCGACAATATTGGCGCGGTCCCTGATGCACTCGAGCTGGGTATCCTCGCACTGACAGGAAAACCGGCAGGCTTCGATTTCGCGGTCAGGACGCCGGTAGATCTGAAGGGCGGCATTCTGGTCACCCTGGCAGACGGTTCGCGCACCATTGTCGATATCGGCCCCGCCATCGACATGGCCGAAGTGCACCGACTCGAACAGGAAGGCGCTACCATACTCTTCAACTGTGCCACCGGCATTTTCGACCTCGAGTGGCTTGTCCCGAGGCTGGACTGGATTGCACGCAGTCTGCCGGTACGATTCTCGGACCAGAACAAGGACGCCGGGCTGTACTCCCAGGCCGAACAGGTTACCTGGGAGGTTGTCTCGCTGCTGCCCGATTTTGTTGCCTTTGCCGTGCACAAGAACGAACGCTTTCTGGCAGCCAAGATGCTTGCAGAAATGTTGCTCACCAGTGGTTTCGGCCTTGACGACGAGCGCGTGCCGTCCATGCTGAGAGAGACTGGTGCAGCGCTCCACGAAGGACAGACCAGAGTACTGCGCGATATTTACAGTCTTCAGCTCATCAACGGGCGCTGGATGCCAAGGGAACTACACGCACCTGCACCCCGTGCATGATGCAGGAATTGCTCTCGCTCGTGCCTTCCGCAGGTATGACCAGGTTGGGGTTGCTGTCATGCCAGAGTCCCTCTTCCATCCAGACCGTGCCACGTATCAGATGGGTATCTGCGGCAACAGGTGCGTGGAGCGAACCGGTTTCGGTGCTGAGCTCGACAAGAGTGCCTTCTGCCAGTTTCAGCACACGCATATCTTCCGGATGCATGTACAGCCGTGCTGACTGCTGACCAGAAGGGAACGCACCACGCTGCGAATGCACAAAGGATCCAACCTTGGGTGTCAGCAGAAGAAAGTGTTCTTGCTCCATGCTGCCCGCAGCCTTGCAATGCTCGATATAGCGCGCGGCCCCCTCGCCTCTCCACAGGGGGCTGGAAAATTCCAATCTGCCGCTCGGGGTGCCCAGAGGATGCTTCGATGGCTCAGCAGCAAAGGCCTCGAGGCCGGCGCGCGGCCACTGCTCTCTGCCTTCCCTCTCCGCTGGCTTCCAGAATCCCTGCGCCTTCAAAGCCTCTTTATCATCGATCTCGCTCGACGCGAGGAACACGTCCAGCCACTCATCCTCGCTCCGCTCTTCCGTGAAGATGCTGCCCGCACCAAGCCTTTCAGCCAGTTCGGCAAATACATCGTAATCGCTGCGGACCATGCCGGGGCGAGGCAGAATCTGCGGCCGGTAGAGCACATACTGACCGGCCCACGGAAGGCCAAGGTCGGCTTTCTCCAGCGCATGAGCCACGGGAAGCACCACATCGCACCAGCGGGCGGTCGGTGTGAAAAAGAGGTCGTGGCACACAGCCAGTTCGACTCTTCTGAATGCCTCGATATTCCGCCCGACATCGGCCCCCTGATTGAGGAAATTGCTCCCCGCTGCATAGATCATACGGATTGGTGCATTGCCAAACCGTTCCGGATTGAGCACGGCATCTGCCCATGCGGCAACAGGAACCGAAACAGTGGAACCTGCTGCACCAGAGGGCCGCTCACCCACAGGCCATGTCGCCATGGTGGCGAGCTTCACGCCCGGGAGTCTGTTATTGAGCGAGCCTGTAGACCCGCCCCGAATGCCAAAATTACCTGTTACGAGCTGCAGCGCAACCGCAAGTCTGAATGGCTCCTCTCCAAATCTGGTCCTCTGGATCGAATAACCGCAGAGCAGGAGAACAGGTCGCTGCTCCTGCCACCGGCGGGCAAGCATGCGGAGTGTCTGCGCAGGGATACCGGTCATCGCAGCACCCCAGCTGGCGTCTCGCACGATGCCATCGACCTTGCCCAGCACCAGTGCTTCCAGCTCACGCAAACCCTGCGCCCGTGCCTCGAGCCACTCCCAGTCGACGGAGCTGGAGGAAAAATATTCATGCAGCAGCGCATACATGGCAGCGCTGTCCGTTCCCGGCCTTATCGGGATCCAGGTTGCATCCAGCGCCCGGGCGGTTTTGGATCTTCTGGGATCAACCACAAAGATGGGGACCCCTCGATTCCTGGCACTGATCAGTCTGGCAGGCAGTTCAGGGTCGAGTCGCGCCTCGAGCACATTGGCTCCCCAGAGCACAATCATGCTGGCATGTTCGACGTTGGCTGCATCAAAGCCGCTGGCATCAAGGCTGGTACCAAAGACCTGCCGCAGTGCGGCTTTTGCTGCGTTGTTGGAATAATTGCCGGAAGGCGTGAGCGCGCCTCCTGTCGATGCGAAGAAACGGCGCGCCAGGGCCTCCGTGTCATGCAGCGCACCCGTCGAGCCCGCGCTGGAAAGGTTGAGCACGGGGCTGCCCTCGCCTCGGGAACTGCTCCATACATCCTTGAGATGGCTGGCAACGATCGAGAGCGCCTCATCCCAGCTGGCTTCCCGGAACTGACCGGACCCGCGCTCGCCAGTCCTGATAAGGGGATGCAGCAATCGGTGAGGGGATGCCTGTTCGGCAGGGGCACGAAATCCCTTCCCGCAGGCTCGTATAAAAGGACCGGCGGCAGGATTGTGCAGCATGCGAACCACCCTGCCGTCTTCAATTTCGGCAAGGAGAGGACAGGCATTGCCGCCACAGTCCTTGCCGCAGAAATAAGGAAGCAGCGCCATGCTGCCAGCCTATCACGAACCGAGCGCGATTTCGATCACTTCTTCCATGCGGGAAACCGGATGGAAGATAAGCCCTTTCTTCACATGTTCGGGGATTTCGTCCAGGTCCTTTTCGTTGGCTGCCGGGATAATGATCTCGCGGATGCGGTTCCGCTTGGCTGCAACTGTCTTTTCCCGGAGCCCGCCGATGGGGAGCACCTGTCCCGTAAGGCTGAGCTCACCGGTCATGGCAAGCCTGTCCTTGATTTTTCTGTTCAGCACAAGGGAGAGAAGCGCGGTAGCCATGGTGATGCCCGCTGATGGCCCATCCTTGGGTGTGGCGCCTTCCGGGATGTGCAGGTGAATCTGGCGTGTCTCGAAGTATTGAGCGCCGATATTGTACTTTTCTGCAGCGATGTGGCGAACGTAGGTATAGGCAATGCCCGCTGATTCCTGCATGACCGATCCCATCTGGCCTGTCAGTTTGAAGCCTTCCTTTCCGGGATTGGCCACAGCCTCGATCACCAGAGTATCGCCGCCCATACTGGTCCATGCAAGCCCTATCGCCATGCCGGGTCTTGTGGCACGCTTGCTGTCATCCTCGCGGAACAGCGGCTTGCCGAGGTATTTCTGCACCGCGTGCTTGTCGATGGTGAATTTCTCTTCCTGCGGAGACTCGAGCACGAGCTGCCGGGCAATCTTGCGATGAATCTTGTCCAGAGCCTTCTCGAAGTTCCGCACGCCTGCCTCGCGTGCATACCCATCGATGATGGCGAGCAGGGCATCCCTTGTGTATTTGACCTGTGCCTTTTTAAGGCCATTGCGCTCCAGACTGCGCGGAATGAGATAGTGCCGTGCAATCTCGATCTTCTCGACATCGACATAGCCGGGCAACGCGATCACTTCCATGCGGTCGAGCAGAGGCCGCGGAATGGTGTCGAGCGTATTGGCCGTCACGATGAAGAAGATATTCGAAATATCGAACGGCAGATCAAGATAATGATCGCGGAAGCTGAAATTCTGCTCCGGGTCGAGAGCCTCGAGCAGCGCACTGGAGGGATCTCCCTGGAAGGAGACACCCATCTTGTCGATCTCGTCGATCATGAAGACAGGATCACGGCTCTTGGTGATCTTGAGGCCCTGGATGATCTTGCCCGGCAGGGCACCCACATAGGTGCGGCGGTGCCCCTTGATCTCGGCCTCGTCGCGCATGCCTCCCACCGAAAACCGGAAGAACTGCTTACCGAGCGCCCGTGCGATGGATCTGCCTACACTCGTCTTGCCCACTCCTGGCGGGCCCACCAGGCAGAGTATGGTGCCCCTTGTATCCTTCTTGAGCTTGCGCACTGCAAGATATTCGATGATGCGATCCTTGACGTCCTTGAGCCCGTAATGGTCTTCCTCGAGAATCTTCTGAGCCTGTTTGATGTCGAAATCACCGGAGAGTGGCGCATTCCACGGCAGCGAGCAGATGAGATCGAGCCAGTTGCGCGTCACCATATACTCGCTCGACGACGGCTCCATGAGGTTGAATTTTTCGAGCTCCTGCTCGACGATTTCCTTGATCTCCCCCTCGAACCCGAAGGAATCGATCTTTTCCCTGAAGCGCTGGTAATCGGAGCTTCTGGCATCGCCCGCCATGCCCAGCTCCTGCTTGATTGCCTTGAGTTCCTCCCGCAGGAAATACTCGCGCTGGCTCTTCTCGATCTTCTCGTTGATTTCGGCCTGCACCTTCTTCTGGATGCGCAGCAGCTCCTGCTCCTTGCGGATGTGAATGAGCACCTTTTCCATGCGTTCCCTGACGTCCAGGGTCTCGAGGATGATCTGCTGGTCTTTCTTGTCGATATTGAGG
>JAOABY010000026.1 GCA_026418115.1 Spirochaetaceae bacterium
ATCCCAGCCTTCTTCGAGAACGTTACTCACAGTAGCTGCAATGGCTGGGAAGGGAATCCTGCCCTGGTCGAACGCAGCAACTGCAATCTCATTGGAAGCATTGTAGGCAATGCATGCGGCATCGCCTGCCTGGATTGCTTCCCTCGCGAGAAAGAGCATGGGATAGCGGGCCGGTTCCGGCAGGGAGAATTCAAGTACAAGAGAAGAGAAATCAATTCGTCCATATGGAGAAGAAACGGTTTCCGGCCAGTAGAGCGCATCCAGAATGGGAAGGCGCATATCGGGCGCGGAGAGGTGCGCGTACATGGCTCCATCTCTCGCCTGCACCATGGCATGTATATGACTTTGAGGGTGAATGACCACACGCACGCGCTGTTCCGGCATGCCAAAAAGCTTGACCGCCTCGATGAGCTCAAGTCCCTTGTTTGCCATGGTTGCCGAGTCAATGCTGATTTTCCGTCCCATTCGCCAGGTTGGATGCCGTATGGCATCTTCTGGCGTGACATTGGCGAGCTGTTCCAGTGGCAGAGTACGGAAAGGTCCTCCGGATGCAGTGATGATCAGATCCTCGATATCAGCGGCACCGACGCGCGTGATCAGCTGGAACAGCGCTGCGTGTTCGGAGTCTACTGGAAGTATGGAGGCGCCGTGTCTATCGGCAAGTGATCTGAGAAGGGCATGGCCCATCACTACGGATTCCTTGTTGGCAAGCGCAAGATGGATTCCCCGTGCAAGGACAGCAATCGAGGCGCGAAGCCCCTCGGCTCCAGCGATTCCGTTGACCACCATGTCAGGCATGGTGACGTCGAGCAATCGTTCGATGGCATCGGGACCTGCAATCCATCCTTTATGCATTGGGCTGCCAGCACCGGTAACAGCGGGGATTGCCTCTGGCCATTCGTGCAGAATCGATGCAACCGCGGCGACACTGGTATGCACAGAGAAACCAGCCAGCTCGAGCGGTTGCTCGAGGCAGGTGCTGTAGCGGATGCAATCGAGACTCTGTTTTCCGATTGACCCGGTGGCACCGAGTACTACTATGCGTCTGGCCATGCCTTCATGCTCCTTTTATCACGCCGGGTTCTGCGTAGCAGCGGATCAGCCATCAGGGTTCAGGCACCAAACAGCCTGAAGAGCATCACGAGGGCTACAAAGCAGGGACCCGAATAGAGGAGGCTGTCAAATGAATCAAGCACCCCGCCTCGGCCTGGCACAATGGTACCGGAGTCCTTGATGGCGGCGGATCGTTTCAGCGCACTCTCGAAAAGGTCACCAACCACCACGAAGAAGGACATGCAGAGTCCCGAAACTACCGAGAAAGCCAGAAAGGAGAACAGGTCCCAGGAAGGCGGCCGTACTGCGAGCAGTCCTGTTCCAAGAGCCATGGCGAGCACAGATCCCAGCGTGCCTCCTATGAAGCCTGCCAGGCTCTTCTTGGGTGATACCTTGAGAATGCCCCGTTTCCTGCCAAGCGTCATTCCGGCGAGCCATGCCAGACTGTCATTACCAAAAGTGGCAAGAGCAAAAGTTGCAACGGCTCCCCGAGCATCAGGGAGGCTTGTCACGATAAGCATGAGGAAGGAGGGAAGCAAGCCGATATAAAACAGAACAAGCAGTCTGGATGCTCCCGCTGCAGCAAGCTTTGGAAAATCCGCTTCTTCTGCAAGCGTGAGTGGCGCCAGGGAGAGCAACGTCAGGAGAGACCAGGTGAGTGCCAGCACCGCGAGGTGCGGAACATTGAAGAAGGAAGCCACATAGACTGCGAACGAGGAGAGGACGGCCAATATGAGTGATCCCTTGCCGGGAGCAGGGAGGCCTGCCTTCACCAGGATCTGTTCCAGTTCAGCAAAGCCAAGTATCTGAATCGTCCACAGAAGCCCGGCGAGCACGATATAATGCGCAACATTCACCCACAGCAGCACCGCTATCAGGAGCGGTGCCCCGACCCCGAACATTGCCAGTCTTGCCCAGAGATTCGATTTCAACGGACGCCTCCGAAACGCCGTTCCCGTCCGCCATAGCTTCTGAGTGCTTCCTCAAGATCGTCCGCGCTGAAATCAGGCCACAGTCTGGTAGAGAAATAGAGCTCGGAGTATGCAGATTCCCAGAGGAGGAAATTGGAAATCCTGTAGTCTCCACCGGTACGTATGATGAGATCGGGATCCGGTACCTCCGGATGATCGAGGAAGGAGCTGATGACAGCCTCATCGATTGCTTCTGGAGAGAGCAGCCCCTGCGAGCTTGCCCGTGCAATGTTTCTTATTGCCCGTACCAGTTCGTTCCGCCCCCCATAATTGATGGCAAGGTTGACTACCATGCCGTCATGCGATGCTGTTTCTGCGCACACGCTGTCGATTTCCCTGAGGACGGGCGAAGGGAGCCCTTCCCGGTCACCAGAATGAATGACCTTGATTCTGTGCTGGCGGTAGAAATCAAGCTCTGCCGAGAGATGAGAGGTGAGCAGTGACATGAGGAAGCCCACTTCTTCCTGGGTGCGCTTCCAGTTTTCGGTAGAAAAGGTATAGAGCGACAGGAAGGCAATTCCTGCAGAACGTGCAGCCAGCACGATGCGTTTTGCTGCCTGCAGACCCTGCCTGTGACCTTCGGTTCTGGGAAGGCCTCGTGCTGTTGCCCAGCGTCCGTTGCCATCCATGATGATGGCAACGTGACGGGGCAGGTTGGCGGTGCTCATGCGAGCCTCTCACACTTCCATGATTTCTTTTTCTTTTTCTTCCAGAATCTGGCCGATCTGACCGATATAGGTGTCGGTGAGTTTCTGGAGTTCAGCTTCCTCTTTCTTGAGCTGGTCTTCGGCAACACCGCCTGCGCCCTGCAGCTTCTTGAGCTCTTCAAGCGCATCACGTCTGATATTGCGGATCGAGACCCGCGCCTGCTCGGCGATTGCCTTGGCTGATTTGGCCAGCTCCTTGCGGCGCTGTTCGGTGAGCGGCGGAATGGCAATGCGGAGCACCTTGCCGTCATTGGAGGGGTTCAGCCCCAGATCAGCCTTGAGTATTGCTTTCTCGATTTCGCTAAAAAGCGAGCGATCCCACGGCTGGATGACAATGAGTCGTGCTTCCGGTACGGAGATGGTCGCCACCTGGGAAAGAGGCGTCTTCTGGCCATAGTAATCGACTCTGACCTTGTCCAGAAGTGCCGGCGACGCGCGGCCGGTTCTGATTGCATTGAACTCGTCACGCAGGGCGGCGATCGTCTTTTTCATTTTTTCTTCACATTTCGCCTTGATTGATTCCATCATTCCTCCTTCCGACAGTGAGCTGTCTGAGGAAAAGGGCGGCTCGGCTGGAGCCGCCCCAGAGCCGGCCTAAAGAGCCGGCGCGTGCATGCTCAGTTCTGACCTACTTTTGCAAAGTAGTAGTCGCTGATTGAGAGCGAGAAGCTGGTTTCCTTCGCTACCTGGGCCAGGGCAGCAGCAACAGTAATCTTTTCGTCGCGTACAAACCCCTGGTCTACGAGGCATACCTCGGCGAGAAGCTTGCGGATCTTGCCCTTGAGAATGCCATCAATCACATTCGCAGGCTTGTTCTTCATCTTCTCATCAAGTTCGACCTGCTTGGCAAAGATTTCCTTCTGCTCGGCAAGCCAAGCTTCGGGAACTCTGGATTCATCAAGGAACATTGGGTTGAAAGCTGCGACATGGAGCGCGAGATCATGCACAAAGGCGTTGACTTTCTCGTTGCTGAAGGCAGCTGCATCGTTTGCCTTGACCTTGACCACGACACCGATTCTTCCCTCGCCATGCAGGTATGCATGGAGGTTCTCGTCGGCAGCAGCAGAGAAATAGGCAACGCGCTTGAGGGTGATGTTCTCTTTGATGAGTGAGGCAATATCCTTTACGATCGCCTCGAGCTGCTCGTTGGAGGAGGTTGCCTTGCTGGCGAGAGCTGCCTCGGCGAGCTTGGTACCGGCTTTGATGAAGTCATCATTCCGTGCGACAAAGTCGGTTTCGCAGGCAAGCTCGATAAGGGCAAGTTCCTGTCCGTTCTGGGCCACAAAGATGCGGCCTTCGTTGGTGGCACGACCAGCCCGCTTCTCAACGCCTGCCATGCCCCACTCGCGAAGGAGCTTCTCGGCAGCGGCAAAGTCGCCGTTCGCTTCGGTGAGCGCTTTCTTGCAATCCATCATGCCTGCGCCGGTCTTCTCGCGCAGCGCCTTGACATCACTTGCTTTGATTTCCACGGCTGACTCCTTATTTTTCGTCGTAGATTCTGTCCTCATCGATCAGGACGCTGTCTTCGATATCCTCGGCCTCTTCCCGGACATCATCGCCCTTGTAGGTTGCGACATCGATTTCTACAGCATCTTCGTCGGCGCGGCTTGTCATCTCGGTCATTTCGAATTCTTCTTCCTGAGATTCAACGATCTTCAGACCTTCGGGAGCGCCGGCTTCCACGACCGCATTTGCAATGATCTGGGTGAAGAGGCTGATGGACCGGATGGCGTCATCATTGCCAGGAATGGGATAGGTGATGCCTTCGGGATTACAGTTGGTGTCGACGATTGCAACGATGGGAATACCGAGCCTCTGTGCCTCTGCGACAGCAATTGCTTCCTTTCTGGTATCGACGACAAAGAGAATGCCGGGGAGGCTGTTCATTTCTTTGATGCCGCCCAGGTTCTTCTCAAGCTTGGCCTTTTCCTTGAGGAGGCTTGCGATTTCTTTCTTGGTGAGGCTGCTGAAAGTACCGTCTACTTCCATACGCTCGATTTTCTTGAGACGCTGAATGGACTTCTTGATGGTGGAAAAGTTGGTGAGCATACCGCCGAGCCAGCGGTTGTTGACATAGAACTGCTCACAGCGCTCGGCCTCTTTCTGGATGGCGGCCTGCGCCTGCTTCTTGGTGCCTACGAACAGCACGCTCTTGCCCGATGCAACTACTTTCTGGACTGCATCGTAGGCTTCCTTGATGGCCTGAATGGTCTTCTGCAGATCGATAATGTGGATGCCATTGCGTTCCGCGAAAATGTATTTCTTCATTCGCGGATCCCAGCGCTTGACCTGGTGTCCAAAATGCACACCAGCCTCAAGCAGACTCTTCATGGTTACGACTGCCACGTAATCCTCCCGTGACCGGACATTCCCGGTCCCCTTCCATGTATCTCGTCCCGGAGATTCTTCCTTGAATCATCCAGGCGGAAAATAGCCGGTGCTTCAGACCGGCAGATCAGACGACACCTTTTCTGCGTTGCGTGCAAGGTATCCTGACCGCAACAAGATGCCATAAAACTCATGAATTGGCAAGCCCATGACACCTGACCAGGATCCACGCAACTCCTGTATGAAAAACGAACCTGCTCCCTGTACCCGGTATGCACCTGCTACGCCACGCCATTCCTCAAGATCGAGATACCATTCGATTTCTGCGTCTGTCATGGGTGCAAAGGCGACCTCCGAAATTGAGCACGTCCGGTAGATTCTCTGATCAGCCAGATCGAAGAGGCAGATGCCACTGAAGACTTTCTGGGTTCTTCCCTGTTCGAGATGCAGCATGGATGCAGCCTCATCACGGTTTTCGGGTTTGCCGATGGTATGCCATGCATCTGCAGGATTTTCTGGTGGAAAGGCAACAAGCGTGTCGGCGCCAAGCACCAGACGTGGCGCACCAATCAGGTCCATGGTGGAGCCTCTGACAGGGAGTGCCTCATGGCTCTGTTCGCGCCAGAGCAGCGCTCCCTTCCGGGCTTTCTGCTCAGCGAGCGCCATCACTCGAGCCTCAGGCTCCAGGTGATCAAATATCGATTCATCAATATCAGGTTTCAGCCTGTAGAAAGGAATGCCGAGCGATTCAAGCAGCGCAGAGCGGCGCGGCGATTCGCTTGCAAGGATAATCGGTTCGTCGAACATGGCATGTAATCGTAATCAGCCATGGCTCCCATGCCAAGTGGCCAGCCTTCCCTGCGGTATCGCTTGACGCGAGCCCTGTGAATCTTTATCATGCGACCTTGCACGAGCGATTAGCTCAGCTGGATAGAGCGTCGGCCTCCGGAGCCGAAGGTCGCGCGTTCGAATCGCGCATCGCTCAGTGTCGCTCAAGGCTCTCTCCCGCCAGGGGGAGAGCTTTTTTCATGCTCGGAGTGCAGCCCTTCTTCCAGAAGTGTACGGATTGCGAGACCTACAAGTTCGTCACAGCGCTCATTGTCAGGATTCCCTGCATGACCTTCCACCCACTCGAACGCAGGCTGCAGCATCGCGCAGAGCGCATCAAGACGCTCCCAGAGCTCTCTGTTCAGCACTGGTTTTCTGGCAGCTGTCTTCCAGCCCCTCTGCTTCCAGTCTTGCAGCCATTCCGTGATGCCTTTTTTCACATACTGAGAATCGGTGAATACCCTGATGGGAGCATCAGTCCATTCAGGGGCAGCTTCTGTTCCCTGCCGTGCAAGTACAACCTGGCGCCTCATGTACAGAAAGGAAAGGGCCTCTATTACCGCAGTCAATTCCATCCGGTTGTTGGTGGTGTCTGAAGCGGCTCCGCTGGCTTCCCTGTAACGATCGCGGTATCGCATGACATACGCCCAGCCGCCGGGACCGGGATTGCCTTTGCATCCCCCATCGGTATACACGGTAATTTCAGTATCGTTCATACGCCTGAGAATATGGCAGAATACCGCATTCAGTGCAATGTCTTGCGGAACCTGTGCCACATCCTTACAATGAAACACCTATGCTCAAAGAGTATGCAACCCTGGTCCCGCATCTCAGAAAATACAGATTACGGTACATGGCAGGCCTGCTGTGTCTGGTTGTGGTAGATGCGAGCCAGGTTCTGATTCCCCGGTACATAAGGACAGCAGTAGATACCATCGCAGGCGGCAGGTTTACGCTGGATGCCGTGCTGAAGCCGCTCGGCATGATGCTCCTGCTTGCACTCCTCATCTCGTTGGGACGTTTTCTATGGCGTTACTTCATCAACAGGGCCAGCAGGAGCATTGAGGCTGAAATGCGGGCACAGCTTTTTGCCCACATCATGCAGATGTCCGGAAGGTTTTTCAGGGACACTACCACCGGTGATCTCATGGCGAGAGCCACCAACGACATAGGGACCATACGCCAGGCTACGGGAATGGGATTTGTGTCGCTTGTGGACGGCGTATTCATGTCATCGATGATCCTCGCAGCCATGTTCCTCAACAATCCTGCGGTCGCAGGATGGGTCATTCTGCCTCTGCCCCTCATCACCGCACTGATTCTGCTGTTCGGAAAAATCGTGGGCAAGCTTTTCAAGCGAGTGCAGGATATCTACGGCCGTCTCTCGGCCCTTGCCCAGGAATCTATTGCTGGAGTAAGGGTGGTCAAGTCCTTCGTGAAGGAAACTCATTTTCTCGGACGCTTCTCGGAAATAAACCTGGAATACCAGGATGCCATCATGGACCTGGTAAAAACCTTCGGATTCTTCTTTCCTTTCATTTCATTTCTGGCAGGCTTGAGTACCGTGCTGCTGATACTCTTTGGAGGTGCAGCATCGATACGAAATCGCATGTCACCTGGTGCGATCATTGCCATGCTTTCCTATCTCGAGATGTTGATATGGCCGCTCATGGGTGCGGGATTCACGGTGAACATCATCCAGAGAGGCGCAGCGAGCCTCAAGCGTATCAATGAAATACTCCACACCGAACCGGAAATTGTGGTCCGTCCGGATGCCAGAGTGGGAATTCCCCGTGGTGATATCGAAGTCCGCAACCTTTCCTATGTCTATCCCGGTGCCGGACAGGCTGCCCTCAGAGGGCTCGAGTTCCGCGTACCCGAGGGATCGATTCTTGGCATTCTTGGCCGAGTGGGGTCAGGCAAGAGTACACTGCTCAAGCTTTTCCCCAGGATGCTTGAGCCGGGGGAGGGGCATATTTTCATTGGCGGCATTGATGTCTGCGAGTATCGTCTTGATGCTCTGCGGCGTGCCTTTGGTGTAGTACCCCAGGAGAGCTTTCTGTTTTCGGATACCATCCGGGCGAATATCTGCTTCGGCGCTGAACTGTCGGATGAGCAGTTTGGCCATGTAACTGGCCTGGCAGGGCTGGATAGAGATGTACAGCTTTTCCCTCAGGGTTGGGACACCATGGTAGGCGAGAAGGGGATCACCCTTTCCGGCGGACAGAAACAGCGTATCGCTCTGGCTAGGGCACTGGCCATCAATCCAGGAATTCTCCTGCTTGACGATGCCTTGTCTGCCGTCGATGCCGATACCGAAGCACGTATCCTGCAGCGTCTGCTTGCCGAGAGGGAAGGCAAGACCACCATCATAGTATCACATAGAATTTCGACTCTCCGTCATGCAGATCATATCCTGGTGCTTGAGGATGGCATCATTACGCAACAGGGCACCCATGAAGCATTGATGCTGCAGACCGAAGGCTTCTATGCACAGATAGCGGCCCTTCAGCAGCTCGAACAGGAATCCTGCGCAGCATGCGGGGAAGGAGAGGCTGCGCATGTCTGACTATTTTGACACCGAGGCGATCACAAAGGGGTACGATGCCGGCATTGCCAGGCGCATTCTTTCCTACCTGAAGCCCTACCGAGCGCTGGCGCTGGTGGCGCTTCTGGCTCTTGCCCTGAGTACTGCAGGCGAACTGCTCTCTCCAGCGCTCATACGTGCCGCAATCGATGAAGCACTCGTTCGGCAGTGGTATGGCATCGATCCCTCTGTGGCTGCAGGCCTTTCTCTGAAGGCTGGTGAGCAGCCTGAAGTCCGCGGCAGACTCTATGTCAGAGCTTCTGCACTTGCAGGACTTTCTCAGGCGGAACGGACGGAGATGATTGGTTCCGGACAACTCGATCGTGATCCGAGTTATCTGGTGGACCTGGAGGGCGCCCGACCGGAAAAGATCAAGCTTCTCCAGAGCATCGACGGATCGATTATGGAAGCCCGGTGGGGGGTGGTGTCTCTAGTAGCGGTACAGCAGCTTGCGTCTGATGACGCAGCGCTGCTGCGCGAGGGGGACGCAAAGCTCCTCATTCGGTATGCCTTGCTCCTGCTTGGGGTGCTTGTGCTGGTACTTGCCTCGACTTTTCTTATGACCTGGTTCACGAATCTCATCGGTACCAGAATCATGAGGGATATGCGCATGCAGCTCTATGACCATATCCTGAGGCAATCGCTTGCTTTCATGTCCCGTCAGCCAGTAGG
Source organism: Spirochaetaceae bacterium (assembly GCA_026418115.1). GTDB lineage: Bacteria > Spirochaetota > Spirochaetia > Treponematales > Rectinemataceae > Rectinema. The sequence continues at coordinate 9,147 of JAOABY010000026.1, forward strand.
CCGCCTCGTTACCAGGATCACCAGTGACATAGAAACCATCAGCCAGTTCTTTACCGATGTGCTCAGCGCCTTCATCAAGGATGCATCCATAATGGCCGGCTCGCTGCTTGTGCTGTTCGGACTGAATGTCAGGCTGGCGCTCATTGTCTCCGCTACCTTGCCCATTACCCTGGGAGCATCCGCAGTTGCACGAAAGAAGGCGAGAGATGCCTTCCGGAATCAGCGACACTGGACCAGCAGGGTCAACGCCTACCTTGCAGAGCACATTTCGGGTATCGAGGTCGTCAAACTGTTTGGTCAGGAATCAAGAGTGGCTTCCGAGTTTGCAGTATCGAACGGCAACCTGCTCAAAGCCAATATCGCTGAGATGTATGTCTATGCCACATTCCGCCCCTTTGTGGATTTCATGGCTTCCGCAGCCAGCGCACTCGCAATTGCAGGTGGTGCGATGCTCTACCTGAATATGGAAATTTCTCTTGGTACGCTCATTGCTTTCATCAATCTCATTTCCATGTTCTATTCGCCGATCAAGGATCTCTCCGAGAAATACATTCTGCTGCAGAGTGCCATGGCAGGTGGAGAGCGTGTGTTCGGTCTTCTGGACAGTGATGAGCGGATTCCCGACCGGCCTGTAATGCCCGTTCTTCCTGTGGTGAGAGGCCATATCGAATTCCGGCACGTGTGGTTTGCCTATAAAGGCGAGGAATGGGTCCTCCGTGATGTGTCCTTCGAGGTGCATCCGGGCGAGAAAGTAGCCATTGTAGGCTATACAGGTGCCGGCAAATCTACCATCGCCAATCTGCTTGCAAGATTCTGGGACATTCAGAAGGGCGAAATATTGATTGACGGCATTCCGCTGCAGCATATCCCAATCCACGATCTCAGACGGCATATCCAGCCGGTGCCGCAGGACGTCTTTCTGTTCCAGGGCACCGTACGCGAGAACATCGCCCTCGGTCTCGATCTCTCGCAGGAAGCCATGGAAAGAGCTGCAAGGGCTGTACATGCGCACGAATTCATCATGGCGCTTCCGCAGGGCTATGATACGCCACTCGCAGAAGGGGGAGCCAACCTCTCCCAGGGGCAGCGCCAGCTGCTATCGTTTGCACGGGTACTCGCTCATAACCCTTCGGTCATCATTCTGGATGAAGCAACAAGCGCCATTGACACCGAGACTGAAAAGCTTTTGCAGCAAGGTATCGAAGGCCTGCTCGAAGGACATACGAGCATCGTCATCGCCCACAGACTCTCTACCATCAGAGATGCTGACAGGATTCTGGTACTGGCTCAGGGGCGACTGGTGGAGAGTGGCACCCACGATGAACTGATCGCACGGAAAGGTCTGTACTGGAATCTGTATCGACTGCAGAATCGGGAAATGCAGTCTGTCCAGTCTGGAGCCAGGGCTGGAATACCATGAAAAAGATGGAGCATCAATGCAATATACCAGCCGGGAATCCGCAGCCATTCGCAGCTGATGGCGAGCCGTGCATACTCGATGCAACAGACAGCCTGCTTGTGCTCTACAAGCCATCAGGCTGGCACAGTGTCTCGCAGAGCAGGGATGCAGCATCAGGCAGCACTGAACGAAGCCTTGTCCGCTGGCTTGAGGACCATGCCGCAGAGCTGCCGCCTTCGGAACTTGCACAGGTAGCGGGAGAGCCTCGGCATCGCAGTGCAGAAGAACGATTCATGCGTGAGCTCGGCATGCTGTCGCGCCTTGATGAGCCTACCTCGGGTGTCATTCTCTGTGCGCTTGACCAGAAAACTTTCTTCGAATGTCTGAAAGCCCAGGATGAAGGCAGGCTGATCAAGCAGTATCGAATGTACTGCAGCTGGAAGGGTGCTCCATTGCCGGGAAGCCTCCCCGGGCTGCGGGAAGACGGGCAGTTGAAGATGCAGCGCCTGCTGGAAACTCAGATACCATTTGCAGTACAGAGCCGTTTTCGAGGATTTGGTCCGAGAGGAGCCCGGGTAGCCTGTATCGCCGAAGAGCATGAACGCTCGGTACGCAAGCAGCTTGCACCAGGACTGTATAGAACCGAATTTTTCGCAGCAAGAATTGCACAGCGTGCCTTTGACGTGCTGGAAGCGCTGGTTTCCATTTCCAAGGGCTTTCGGCATCAGATAAGGGCTCATGCTGCATGGCTTGGCTATCCCATTGTCGGCGATAAGCTCTATGGCGGTATCGATGCACCCCGGCTGATGCTGGAAGCCTATTCCATCGAGCTTGCCGATGAGGGCCACCAGACCCTTTACCGCTTCAGCATGGAAGCGACAACAGACTGAGGAGTTCTTATTTATGGATGAGAGTGCGTTCATTCCAGTTCGCGATTTCGAGATATTCAGGTTTGTCTTCAGGGATGAGCCTTCCGGCATCTCGCACGACCATGCTGCCGGAAGCAGACCGCAGGCTGTGCTCAGTCTGCGCCATCTGGGCGATATGAAATTTGATCCTGAGCACGGTAATCCTGCCAGAGAAGCCTTCCTGCGAGGGCTGGGCGTTGATCCTTCCAATGTGGCAGGCATCCACCTCCATCATACTCAGCACGTGGCATACATCGAGAGCCTTTCCGATCTTGATGCCACTCTTGTGAACAATCCTGAAGGATTTGACGGTATCATTACCGGCAACCCTGCAGTTGTCCCGACCGTCACAGTGGCAGATTGCATGCCTGTCTGGATCTATTGCAGACACTGCGGAGCATTCGGTGTCCTCCATTCAGGATGGAAGGGTACCGGCATACTCAAACAGGCTGTGGTGATGCTCCAGGAGAGGCGGGGATGTACTTCCAATGATCTGGCAGTCATTCTCGGGCCGTCTATCGGAGCATGCTGCTATGAGGTTGACCAGGCCCGCGCTGCCTACTTTATGGACAGATTCAGCTCATCATCGGTCAGGGTGACAGCCGGCGCTCAGGGAGCTCGATACCATCTTGATCTGCTTGCGGCAAACCTTCATATAGCACGTACGCTCGGTCTTTCCCATATGCAGATCGCTCACCAGTGCACTGCCTGTACACCACGGTATGGCAGCTTCAGAAGGGAAGGTGCAGGGAGCTTCACCCGCATGCTTGCTGCGTGCGGCAATTTTCCCGGGCTTGCAGACCAGGATGGTGCATAGTCAATGACCTGTGCTGCATGGCTATTCACAGATTGCATGCGCCGTGGTATACTTTCATCGCCTGTCGAACCGGCATGGCGTACCCCATGATAAGGAGCCTCTCATGGCATACAAGATTACCGATGCATGCGTGAATTGCGGTGCGTGCGAGAGCGAATGCCCCGTCAGCGCCATCAGCGAAAAAGACAATGCTCGCTGGATTGATCCCGACAAGTGCATTGATTGCGGTTCCTGCGCGTCCGTGTGCCCGACTGAAGCCATTATCCAGGGCTGAGACTGCCCACGCATTCCTTGCTGCGCAGCAACAGAAAGCCGCCTGCACCATGCAGGCGGCTTTTATCATGCATGAGTACTGCAGCGCAGCATGGGTGAAAAGGTTCGCACCCTGCTATGCAAGCCTTACCCTGATGCTGCCTGCTCAGTTCAACCCAGCCTGTGAGAAGCGCAGAAGTCCTCAAGAACCTGGTCAAGATTCGGAGTCCCGATTTCCTGCAACTCGTACCCTACATGCACGGTGGGTTTGTCGATTCTGATGATGCGTCCGAGATCGATGGGCGTTGCAATCACCACCGTATCGCACTCGCACTTGTGAATTGTCCGTTCGAGGTCCTTGATCTGCTGGTCTCCATACCCCATCGCGGGCAGCAGGGTGCCAATTTCCGGATAGGTCTGGAAGGTCCTCGCTATCTCGCCGTCGACAAAGGGGCGAGGATCCACAATTTCGGCAGCCTGATACTTGCGCGCTGCCACAACTCCTGCTCCGAATTTCATCATGCCATGCGTGAGTGTCGGCCCGTCCTCGACGCAGAGCACACGTTTTCCCTTGATGTATTCAGGATGATCGACGGAGATCGGACTGGCGGCATCGATCACCAGAGCCCGCGGATTGACCGCTATGATATTCTCGCGGACTTTCTGAATCTGATCGAATGAGGCGGTATCGATCTTGTTTATTATCACGACATCAGCCATGCGGAGGCTCACCTCCCCCGGATAGAAGGAAACCTCATTGCCGGCACGCAGGGGGTCAGCCACGGTAATCAGCAGATCAGGCACATAGAAGGGGAAGTCGTTATTGCCTCCATCCCAGAGAATGACATCTGCTTCCTTTTCTGCTTCCCTGAGGATCGCTTCGTAATCGACGCCCGCGTAGATGACATTGCCACGCGTGATGTGAGGTTCATACTCTTCCATTTCCTCAATGGTACACTTGTGCCGTGCAAGATCATCAATCGTCGCAAAACGCTGTACCTTCTGGCGCACAAGGTCGCCATACGGCATGGGATGGCGGATGGCGACCACTCTGAGACCGCGGCGCATCAGCATCTGGACTATCTTCCGCGATGTCTGGCTCTTGCCCGATCCTGTACGTACCGCGCAGACCGCTATGACAGGCTTTGAGCTTTTGATCTGGGTATCTCTGGGTCCGAGCAGGGTGAAGGAGGCACCGGCTGCATTGACAATGGCAGAGAGCTTCATGACATGGCTGTAAGGGACATCGGAATATGAGAACACGCATTCATCAATGCGCAGAGATGAGATGAGTGAAGGGAGCTCGCTTTCCGGATAGATGGGAATCCCCTCAGGATAGAATGGACCGGCAAGTTCGGCAGGATACTTGCGGCCATCGATGTTGGGTATCTGTGCTGCGGTAAAGGCGACCACCTCGACTGATGGATCATTGCGGTATCGTGTGTTGAAGTTGTGGAAGTCTCTTCCAGCCGCGCCAATGATGATGATTCTCCTCTTGTTCATGATACGCTCGTTCCTTTCTGGAGAGAATTTGAGTCTGGCGGTGACAGCATCGCCTGCATCCATCTTCGCGCACTCCTGGTGGGCAGTCAAGATTTTTTTTGCAGCTAAATTTTTATGCCATAAGCAATAAAAATGCATATTATTGCGTTGCGCGGGCGCGTGGTATGCAATTCCGGCAACATGGAAGGCATTTCTTCTATAGATATGCAGAAATGGTGTGTAATCGCAATGTTCGGGCAACACGAAGGGGGAGAAGACAGAATCGATGCTTTTTGCCATACTCGGCACTCATGAGGAAGGTGCATATTGACAGTGAAATTGGGGTTCTGCGGCGGATCATAGTACATACACCGGGTCTCGAAATCGAGGCAATGACGCCCAAGGAAGCTGAACGGGATCTCTACAATGACATAATCCCTCTGGAGAATGTCCGTCAGGAATATCGTCAGCTCAGGGAATTTCTGGGTCTTGTCGCACAGGCCTATGACCTTGTCGATCTGCTGGCGGAGTGTCTTGAGGATGCTGGCCACAGGTATGATTTTCTTCAGCAGTTCGGAAGGCTGTTTCCGCTGAGTGGCGTAATGAACCAGCTCATGGCGAGCCCAGCCCACGAACTCGCACAGCGTGTGCTGACCGGCATCAGAGCTCCCTACAATACGCTGCTTCACGTGCTCGATAATGATGGATTTGCAGCCAGACCCTTGCCGAATGCCTATTTCATGAGAGACAGTCTTGCGGTCGTCGGCACATCCTTTGTGTCCGCTGCCTTTGCCTATGATGTGCGTATTGCTGAAGCCATCATTACCCGGTTCATCTTCACGCATCATCCTGATTTCAGAAATGATGGCATGCTGTTTGACGGTCCTGCAGAGCGCAACCGACTCCTTACGGCAGAAGGCGGAGACATACATGTACTGGCTCCAAAGGTACTCGCCATAGGGGTTTCGGAGAGGACATCTGCATTTGCTGTTGATACGATAGCGCGTCGCTTTGCGAAGAAAACGGGAGAACCGGTAAAGGTATTTGCAGTTGATCTGCCCAAGGAACGGGCCACCATCCATCTGGACATGGTATTTACCATGATCGATCGAGATGCCGCGCTTGTGTATCAGCCCGTGATCCTGGGACCGCAGCGTGCAAGAGTAGTCAGGCTGGATGCGAACCCTGATGGCTCAATCAACTATGCCGAGGAAGGCTCTCTTCTTGAAGGTCTGCGAAAGGCAGGACTGGATCTCGAGCCCGTATTGTGCGGCAATGGAAGATCAGTCTATCAGGAAAGAGAGCAGTGGCTTTCCGGATCGAATTCATTCGCCTTTGCTCCCGGCAAGATCCTCATGTATTCCTGCAACGCCTATACTCTGGAAGCGCTCTCAAATCATGGCTTTGAGGTGGTCAGCGCTGCTGCCATCCTGCAAGGCAGCGCAGGTCCGGAAGAGTATCGCAGGCTGGTGGTCGCCTTCGATGGCATTGAGCTTGCACGGGGCGGAGGCGGCGCCCGCTGCATGACGCTGCCGGTCCTGCGTGACTCGCTCTGAGGCAGGCAAGAGAACCAGATACAACAAAGGGGCTGGCCATCAACCGATGGCCAGCCCCTTCCCATGCTGCAGGTACGCCGGCGGATGCTGCAGGTTTATGAGCATCCCGTGGTGCTGCCGCAGGTATCGCACTTGAGACAGGTGCCATTGCGCACCAGTGTCAGATTGCCACATACCGGGCAGGGATCGCCTTCATATCCTTTCTGCCGTGCCGCACGGATGAGCGAGATCTTCTGATCCTGCAGCTGAGCATCCGCTTTTGCTGGAGCACTGGGGGCGCCCTGAGCTTTTTGCGCTGTGGCTGCGGCGACTGGCTTTCTGCCGCTTTCAAATGCGGAGCTGACTGCGCCATTCTGCGCCCGCTGGGTGCTTGTGGAGAGCAGATCCTCAGGCTTGATCTGGCCGAGATCGTATCGATGGAGATACGAGATCGCGAGATCCCTGAAAATATAGTCGAGCACGCTCGTGGCCATCTTGAGGTAATCATGTCCGATGACCATGCCGTTTGGTTCGAATCTGGTAAAGGTAAAGGCATCGACATATTCCTCTAGCGGCACTCCATACTGCAGACCCAGTGATACCGCGATGGCGAAGGAGTTCAGGATGCTCCGGAAAGCTGCTCCCTCCTTGTGCATATCAAGGAAAATCTCGCCAAGAGAGCCGTCTTCATATTCGCCAGTACGGAGAAACACCGAGTGGCCGCCAATTTTCGCTTTCTGAGTGTAGCCCGTCCGCCGGTTCGGCAAGGCGCGGCGTACACCTCGGGGTGCAAACGGCATGCCAGGAAGTTCAGGTTCCTGCATGGCCTGAGCTGGCACTGCTGGAGATGGGGATGTCTGCTCCCCGGTCGTCGCAAGAGAGCCGCTCTGCAGGGCTACTATGGAATCGGCGATCAAGTCGGATCCAGGAGCCAGTGCAGCGAGCGGTTGGGAGAGTTTCGAGCCATCGCGGTAGAGCGCGATTGATTTGAGCATGGATTTCCAGGCGAGCATGTAGGCTCCCTTGACATCTTCCACCGACACGTTGTTCGGCATATTGATGGTCTTGGAGATTGCCCCTGTCACAAATGGCTGCACCGCTGCCATCATGGCGATGTGCGCTTTCCATGCAATACTTCGTGTGCCACGCTTGCCAGATGGCGTAGCGGTATCAAAGACGGCGAGATGTTCCGGCTTGAGTCCTGGAGCTCCCTCGAGTCCCATGGTGCCACAGGCATGGATTTCGGCAGCTTCGATTTCCTGTTCGGTAAAACCTAGTCTTGCCAGAAGGCTGAAGCCTGGCAACTCTGCCTCGCTTTTGCTGATACCGAGGGACTCGAGTGTGTCCAGCCCTATGGTATGGGTTGAAAAACAGCTTTCCAGGCTTATTGCAGAGGGAAGCATGGCTTCGATTCTATCGAGCACGTTGGCGGGGAGACCTTTCTCGGCAAGTGCCTGGCGGGAAACAAAGGGGGCATCTTCAAGTGTTCCATGCCCAAGCGCATAGCGGACAATTGCTTCGATTGCTTCTTCATCATAGCCCAGCGCTCTGAGAGCATGGGGCACACTGTTGTTGATGATCTTGAAATAGCCTCCGCCTGCGAGCTTCTTGAATTTGACCAGCGCAAAATCCGGCTCGATACCGGTGGTATCGCAATCCATTATAAGTCCAATGGTGCCGGTCGGCGCAATGGCGGTTACCTGGGCGTTGCGGAAACCATGGCGTTCGCCCAGCTCGAGCGCCTGATCCCAGGACTCACGCGCTGCAACCACAAGATTGGCCGGACAGAGCTCAGCCTTGAGTCCCTGAGGAAGAATGGTGAGGCCTTCATAGCTGTCGGGCGCAGCGTCATAGGCAGCCCGCCGGTGGTTCCGGATCACTCTCAGCATGTGCTCTCTGTTTGCATCGAATCGTGCGAATGGTCCGAATTCTGCTGCCATGCGGGCAGATTGCACATACGCTTCACCCGACAGTATTGCAGACAGCGCTCCTGCCACAGCGCGGCCTTCATCTGAATCATAGGGCAGTCCCATCACCATGAGGAGGCTGCCCAGATTTGCATACCCGAGCCCCAGCGTACGATAGTCATAGCTCTTTCTGGCGATTTCCTTTGAAGGGAACTGGGCCATGACCACCGAAATTTCCAGCACCACAGTCCAGATCCGGATCGCATGACGATATGCCCGGTCATCGAAGATGCGGCTCTTTGGATCATAGAAGGGCAGGAGATTGAGCGATGCCAGATTGCATGCAGTGTCATCGAGGAACATATACTCCGAACAGGGATTGGATCCTCGTATTTCACCATCGGCAAGGCAGGTGTGCCACTCATTGATGGTCGTGTGGAACTGGAGACCCGGATCCGCACAGAGCCATGCCGATTCTGCAATCTCATTCCAGAGATCCCTTGCCTTGACTGTCCTGAAGGTTTTGCCGGTAGTTCTTGCCGTCAGGTCCCAATCTCTATCCTCCAGCACTGCTTCCATGAAGGCGTTGGAAACTCTCACGGAATTGTTGGATGATTGGCCGGATACGGTGTTGTAGGCCTCGGATTCCCAGGCTGTATTGTAGTAGGGGAGATGGGGAAGCTTGCCGGTCTCGAAATGGAAGCGCAGCACCTGGTGAATCCATGCGGAAGGCACTCCGGTATCGAGGGCTGCCTTGACCGCCTTGGCAAGTGCAGGGTTGCGGGAGGGCAGATAGGAACTCTCATCACCGGCACCCATCGCCTCCACTGCCTCAATCATGTCCTTTGCATAGCGATTGAGCACGGCGCTGCCTGCTGCCATACAGGCAACCTTGTGCTCTTCCTCGGTCTTCCAGTTCACAAATTCGCGGATATCGGGATGGTCGGCATCCAGAATCACCATTTTTGCAGCGCGTCGTGTCGTGCCGCCTGATTTGATGGCACCAGCAGAGCGGTCTGCGATTTTGAGGAACGAAAGGAGGCCCGAAGAGACGCCCCCGCCTGAAAGTTTTTCATTTGCTGCCCTGATACGCGAAAAATTGGAACCGGTCCCCGATCCATACTTGAAGAGGCGTGCTTCCCTGGTGATCAGGTCCATGATGCCCCCTTCATTGACAAGGTCATCCTTGATGTCGAGGATGAAGCAGGCATGGGGCTGAGGGCGGGCATAGGCGCTCTCCGACTTCACCACTTCGTTCGTTGCAGGATCGACGTAGAAGTGCCCTTGTGCCGGACCTTCTATGCCATACACGGTGTACAGGCCTGTGTTGAACCATTGGGGGCTGTTCGGTGCGGCGATCTGATGAGCAAGCATGTAGCAGATTTCATCATAGAATGCCTGCTCATCCTCTTCCGAATCAAAATAGCCGGCCTGCCGTCCCCACGCGCACCAGGTTGCGGCGAGCCTGTGAAAGACCTGACGCGCATCATGTTCGCTGCCGGACTTGGGGCCAGGGCCGGCAAGCGCAGCCTGGGATGGAGGAACGTGGCGGGTCCATTCCATGGCCTTGTCTTCAGGTACTCCAGCTTTTCTGAAATATTTCTGAGCCAGGATGTCACTGGCGATGGGGCTCCAGAATGAGGGAACAATGACAGAATCCATCGAGAAGACAATGCTCCCATTGGGGTTGCGAATCTCGCTTTTCCTGGATTCCCATTCTATGCCTTCGTATGGGCCTTTTCCTTTTCTGGTAAACAGCCTCTCAATCTTCATGGATATATCCTCCCCTCTGCAATCTCCAAAATATGGAACAATCTATACAATCTATAAGGGTTGCTGGGATATGATACCACAATATGTAGTGGTATCAACCGCCATCCATGATATACCGCATTCCGCCCGAGGACGCAAGCCCTTTCTTTCGATTTGTGGCGAAAAAATGCTATACTGGCACTGACATGAACACCAAGGCGTTCTGCATCCTCTCCCTGCTTCTCGTGCTGGCTGTCATCGTGGAGACCAGTGCCCAGCAGGATGATTCTGCGCTACGGCCATTTCTTTCTCTTACTTCACTTGCAGATTCCTGCGGAGCGATGCTTGAATATGATCCTCTCACCCGCAGCGGCATGATCAGCGCCCGGGGCAGAGTAGTGAGCTTCGTTGTAGGGGCGCCCTGGATTTTGCTCGACTGGAAGCAGCTCAGGCAGGTGAGCGCTCCTTCCGATACGGGAGCTTCTGTTGAGGTAGCCAGAGATTTCGCCGATGTGGTGATGGCCTACTTTGCCGAACCTGAACAACGCATTTCAAAGTACACAGTCAAGGCGATAGTGATTGATCCCGGGCATGGAGGCAGAGACCCTGGCGCAATTGGAGAATTCGACACGTTCAGAATTCAGGAAAAGGACATCAATCTCCAGATAGCGTTGCGGACCGCGGAACTGCTGCGGCTGCGCTACCCGGATCGGCAGGTCCTGCTTACACGTGATCAGGACATGTATCCCAGTCTGGAAGAACGAGTAGAGATGGCGAATGCCATACGCCTTCGTGAAACCGAGGCGGTCATCTATGTCTCAATTCACTCGAATGCTTCATTCAACAGGAATTCACGGGGCTACGAAGTCTGGTACCTCAATCCGGAGTACCGCAGGACAGTCGTCGATGAGCGAATACTCAAGGAAAAGGGAGAAGATCTCAGCGCCATCATCAACACCATGCTGGAAGAGGAATTTACTACCGAAAGCATCATTCTGGCTCAGAAAGTCTATCAGAGCATGGGCTCCATGCTTGGTACCTTTACGGAAGGGCGGGGCATACGGGCCGAAGAATGGTTTGTCGTTCGCAATGCCAGAATGCCATCCATACTCATTGAGGCAGGCTTTGTGACCAATAGGGAAGAAGCCACGCTGCTGGCCAACCCCTCATACTTGAGAAGAATTGCTGATGCCATATACAATGGAATAGTAGGATTCATCGACCATTTCGAGCGCTGAGATCATGCAGGTGCAACAGAAGACCGTCCATCGGGCCGAAGCCATTCTTGCTGCTCTCATGGTGGTGGCAGGTGTGCTGTTCATCATCGTCAGAGGCCCCCGTGTACACTCGGCAGGGATACGACTCTATTTTCCGGATGCGGACAGCCATCAACTCAAGGAAGAGATCCGTCCTCTCCCACTCGAGGGATCAACATCGGAAAGAGCCGAAATCATCGTCAGGGAATTGCTGCTCGGACCTCTTACACGAAATCTGGTTCCTGTGGCACCAGCGGAAGTTGCGTTCAACCGTGCGATAGCAACAGCGAAGGGAATTCTGATAGATATCCAGGTGAAAGATCTTGCATCTTTTTCTCCGTATTACCGGAGTTTCGCGGATGCGCTCAGGAAAAGTATCGCTGAAACTCTTCCCGGTTCTCCCAGGGTGATACTGTACATCAACAGTCAGCCAACGCTCTGAGCAACTCTGCCTGAGATGCCCCGTGCAGGGCGCGTCCCTTCCGGGACTGCTATCAGGCTGTCTCAGAATGGTGGCTACCCTGCATTTGTCGAATCACGTTTTCCATGGTACCATTACAGACATGAACGGTCTGTCCAGCATCATACCGGACAAGGCTGCCATGGCCTTGCAGTACACCCGACATAAAGCCTCCTATGAACAGGCTCTGGCATTGCTGGTAGCGGAGATCAATGAGCTTCTGCGTTCGAGAGGCATTCGGCCAACCATCAAGAGTCGAGTCAAGGATTTCGAATCTCTGTATGCCAAGAAAATAAGGCTTCTGAAGAAGGCCTGGGATACATCCACCGAGCCGCTGCCCATCAATGATACCCTGGCAATGCGAATCATATGTCCTTTTCTGGGGGATCTTGAGCAGGTGGAAATAGCGCTCTCGGATCGTTATACGATTCTCGAGATCGAACGCAAGGGGCAGGACCGCTCGTTCAGGGAGTTCGGTTATGAATCCATTCATGTATTGATTGCGATACCTGAAAGCGTACGGCCACTGTGTGTCGATCTGGAAAGAGATGTGGTCGAAATCCAGCTCAGAACCATCCTGCAGGAAGCATGGGCAGAGGTGGAGCATGAGCTGGTGTACAAGGCGGAATTCACTCCCTTTGATGAACCGCTCAAGCGGAAACTTGCAGCACTGAACGCTACCCTGACGCTTTCGGATATCATTTTCCAGGAGATTCTTGAGTATCAGAAAAAACTCAACGAGGCCCTGGGACGCAGAAGAGAGGAATTCGACAGGACTATCGAAGCACGAACCAGCGAAGTGTTTCAACTTCCCCTGGCAGAAGAAGCCAGGGGGGATACCTTGAGCCAGTCCTTTGTCGCCACGGAAGGGAACAGCACGCCGGTGAAGCAGAATGGCTCGCTTGCTGACAAGGATCTGGACAGCCTGCTCCTCGCCGCGCTGAATGCACACAATGCCTCGGACTTTCAGCGCGCAGTAGCAATCTATGCTGAAATACTTTCGCGGAAGCCAGATCCCCATGTTGCCGCAGTGGTATACAAGCACAAGGGAATGGCCCATTTTGCACAGGCTGACTATGAACATGCACTTGCAGACTTCACCAGTTGCGTCATGCTCGATCCGGAGTGCTACAAGGCCTATTACTACCGCGGGGTGGTCAAGGGAATACTCGGTGATCTCAAAGCCTCAATCGATGATTTCACCAGAGCGCTCGAAATCCATCCCTATCATTTCTACTCGCGCTATCGGCGTGCACTCAGCTGGTGGAAACTCGGTGACTATGTGCAGGCTCATGAGGATTGCACCCTGGCATTGCGGATTGACCCTGAAAACAGGCTTGCCCGCGAACTGCAGGCAGCAATCAGGGAGAAAATGGCAAAGGATGAGATTTAGCGCCAGCCAACAGCATGCAAAATCCGTATTGACACAATGAATCCTTTTTGCTATGTTCCTGTCTGCCTGCCGGTAAGGGAAGGCGACTGAAGGTCCCCATCGTCTAGCGGTCAGGACAGCGGGTTTTCATCCCGCCAACGGGGGTTCGATTCCCCCTGGGGATAGAGCGGACTGGTGACAGTCCGCTCTTTTTGTTTGTCTAACCTTCCAGAGCGACGCCGAATTCCTGCATCACCTCACGGTACCCGAAGCGCACCCTATCAGCCTGCTGCACCGCATCAGCAATGGCGGCGTCAAGGCAGAGGCTCCTGAAGTACTGGCTGATATCTTCAAAATCAGGCTTGAGTACCGGATGTCTGGGGCTGAACAGCACGCAGCAATCCTCATAGGGAAGAATCGAAATTTCATATGTACCAATGCGTTTTGCCATCAGGATCGTATCTTCCTTGTCGATGCCTATGAGGGGTCGGAGGACAGGCAGGGTAGTCGTGCTCTGACTCAGACGCATATTCTGCGCTGTCTGGCTGGCTACCTGCCCCAGGCTCTCGCCCGTTACCATCGCGATTGCGCTTATCCTCTGTGCCAGCATGTCAGCTGCTTGCATCATCGCCATGCGCAGGATGGTGGTATTCGCTTCTTCTCTGCCACCTTTCTTGATAGCCAGCTGTACGTCGGTGAAGGGAACAACCCAGAGCTGCATGCCACCGGTCCATGCTGCGATTCTGCATGCCAGCTTCTCGACCTTGTGTCTGGCTTCTTCTGACGTGTATGGATATGCATGAAAGTAGACAGCCTCGAGTGCAAGGCCTCGTTTTGCCATGAGATAGCCGGCGACAGGGGAGTCAATCCCTCCAGAGAGCAGGAGCAGTCCCTTGCCCTGGGTGCCGACCGGCAATCCCCGGGGACCGGGTAACGTGCTTGCGTAGACATAGGCACGCTCGCGGATTTCGAGCGTGAGCACAAAATCCGGCTGATGTACATCGACCGAGAGTTCAGGTATCGCGGCACATACTGCCTCACCGGCTGTTGCAGACATGCCGTAGGAATCAAGCGGAAAGCTCTTGTCCGATCGACGTGTCTCTGCCTTGAAGGTACGAGCGCCTCGTGCTGCTTCCTCGCGAGCTGCCTCTACTGCGGCAGTGGCAATTGCCTCAGGTGTCTTGTCGACAACAAATGCACGTGCGACGCCGTTGACACCCGGACAATGTTCCAGCACAAACCTCGCCACAGCCTCGTGACGTTGCTCGCATCTGAGAAAGAATCGGCCAGGATATTCTTCCAGAAGATGTGGTATGGAACCAAGACGCTGATGAATCTGATCCTTGAGCCTTCGAACAAATTCACGCCTGTTGCCCAGTTTGAGTTCTATTTCACCGGGCTTGATGAGCAAGAGTCTCTGCATGAGGCTTGTAGTATCAGGTTTTCAGTTTTCTGTATATGGCCTCTGCCTCTTCCAGAAAAAAGTCTATGTCTTCGAGCGTGGTGACGGGTCCGGTGGAGATCCGGATCGCGGAGAACGACAGCTCTTCAGGTACTCCCATCGCATCCAGAATCCTTCTGCCTTTTTTCTTTTTATTGCTGGAGCAGGCTGAGCCGGTAGAGACTGCGATGCCTCTGTCGGACAGGGCGCGCACCATGGTTTCGCCTCCAAGACCAGGGAACGCGACAGAAATGATGCCTGGGACATGGCGCCGGTCACCTGGGGTCGCCCTGTCCTGAGAACCGGAGCGCTCGGGAACAATCACTACGCCGTTGATGTTTCGCAGCCCCTCAAGAAGCCTCTTCTCCAGCAGGCATGCATGCTCATGTCGTGCTGGGCCTGCAGAGAGAGCCTTCTGGGCAGCAAGCGCAAATGCCAAGGCTCCCATGGTATTTTGAGTACCTGATCGAATACCGCCCTCCTGGCCTCCACCACAGGCGAGCACGTCGACATCCTGGCGTAGCCAGAGTGCTCCGATCCCCTTGGGTCCCTGAATCTTGTGAGCGGAGAAGGCCACACTGTCTGCATGGGTAAGAATGCCTTCGAGAGGTATCCTGCCCAGCGCCTGTACCGCATCGACGTGGAACCATGGTGTACGGATGCGGAGCTCTCTGGAAGCTGCTGCCATAGCCTTCCCGATAGAGGCAGTATCCTGGATGGCGCCAGTCTCATTGTTGACCGCCATCACCGCCACCAGGGCTGTGTCCTTTCTGATGCTTGCAGCTATTTCTGAAGGATTGATGCAGCCGTCTGGCCCAGGTCGAACTCTGGTTATGCTGATACCTGCCTTTTCCAGAACGCCCGCAAGGCAATCGAGAGCATCGTGTTCAATAGCTGACATCACAAGATGCAGAGGTTTGTGAGGCGGCTGCATCTGACGTCTCAGGAGAGAGAGCAGGGGAATGTGGTCAGCCTCTGTTCCGGATCCTGTGAAGACAAGCCGGCCATCGTGCACAGCAAGTGCGCTGGCAAGCAGGGAACGAGCCTCATCCAGCAGCCTGGCCGCCTCACTGCCGGCCCAATGCCTGCTTGAGGGGTTGCCGAATGCCTCACAGTATCGAGTCAGTGCCGTTTCCAGCACTGATCTGTCTGGAGGTGAGGTTGCTGCCCAATCGAGGTAGATTCTTTTCTGCAGTTCCATGGTTATGAAAAGCGCCGATCAGGAATGGCAGCCGGCTGCTTCCCGGTCGATGCGAATTCCTTTGAAAAATAGAGCGCACAGTAGCAGTGACCATATTCAGGCACATCGAGTTTCGACCATACACAGGGGCAGATTGCTTCCCTGTCCGCTTCCCGAGAACCTTCAGTATCCCTGCAGGGGCAGAGAAAATAGCCGTAACGATTGAAATTCCTCATCAGTCCCTCGACAAGGGTACTGTAGAACTCTGTATCTGGATTCAGAACCCAGCCCTGCTTGGAGGCTACCATTCTGGTAAAAAGCTCGGTGTCTTCTCTCGTTTTCTGTCTGTCTGCCATCATGATTCTCCCGGAACCTGCCTGAATCGGGCGAGTACATCCAGGGTGACGTTCACACCCCAAGAGTCAGCTTCCAGTCGGCTTCTATGAAACCTACCAGATGGTGTTCGTTATCGATGACCGCAAAAGGAAAGGCAACACTCTCATGGAACCGCTCTCTGAGCTCCTGCTTGATGGCATTCTTTGTTTCCAGAGGAATGAGATCTACATAGAGATACCTGTAGGCAAAACCGTTCGCATCAAGAAATGAAAGAGCCCGTTTGCAGAAGCCGCATGTGGAGAGTGCAAAAATCATGATATCGTGGTCCCTGCGAGTTCCTTCTTTTGTGACGACGGGTAATCCTTCAAGGTTCATGGAGCCTCCCTGATTCTCTGATTATAGAGCAGGCCTATCCTGCGGGTATAGTCCTGAATATCGAATTTCCGTGCCAGCCCTTCCGGTGTCATGCTGCGGACCATTCCGAAGAGCGGTTTTCGTGGCCAGGGCCGGTCATGTCTGCCGAAGCACCATGCGACTCCTGCAAAGCCATTGGGATCCCTGCCATCAAGCGAATAGCGGTTGTTGAGACGCAGTGCGAGCGCGAATGCCGTTGCCGGATCACCATGCCATGCCAGCAGCCGCTTGCCCCAGTAC
>JAOABY010000027.1 GCA_026418115.1 Spirochaetaceae bacterium
GCCTTATTCTTCCCCAGCAAAAGGACTTTACAACCTTTCGGCCTTCTTCATCCACGCGGCGTCGCTCCGTCAGACTTTCGTCCATTGCGGAATATTCTTAGCTGCTGCCTCCCGTAGGAGTCTGGGCCGTATCTCAGTCCCAGTGTGGCCGTACACCCTCTCAGGCCGGCTACCCATCATCGCCTTGGTGGGCCGTTACCTCACCAACTAGCTAATGGGACGCGAGCCCCTCCCAGGCCGGTGCCGTAGCACCCTTTCTTCCTGCAGTCCTTCCCCACAGGAACGTATTCGGTATTACCCACTATTTCTAGTGGCTATCCCCATGCCCAGGGCAGGTTGCCCACGCGTTACTCACCAGTCCGCCGCTCTCGGAGGATTGCTCCCCCTGCCGCTCGACTTGCATGCTTAAGACACGCCGCCAGCGTTTGTTCTGAGCCAGGATCAAACTCTCCATGATGTATACCAACAGCCTTGCGGCTGTCAGCTTCCTCACGAAAAGCACAAAGTCCCTTCTCTTCGCAGCCACCCAGTGCCTCACTGGCACCCAGTGACCGCCGGCATTCACCGTCTTCGCAGTGTCGTCCCAGCGCCTTCCGGCAACCAGGACTCCTTCTCCGAAGAACCTTCCTCTATCCCCTTCCCTTATTCCCTGTCACAGATCCCTCGCAGCAGGTAGCCCTCCCGGGCCCAGGCCGCTCGTTCGCGCCAGCCCTTGCGGCAGAGCGCTCGATGAACCTATCAAAGTTCTCAGCTACTGTCAAGTGCCTTGCGACACTTTTTTTGCAGCGCGCGCACCGCTCGCCATCTCCGCATGCCGTGCTGTTTTCCGCATTGAATGCTGCATGCCGCAGAAGCCACCGGAACGCAGGTGCGAACATACACAATCCTCTCCCCTCTCGTCAAGGGGCTCGGGCCATGCCGCCCGCTACGGCCCCCCGCTCAGGCAAGCCCTTCCGCACCTGCCGGCACACTCCCCTCCAGCACCGACAAGGCCCTGTACAGCGCCTGATTGAGCGGCACCGCTAGGCCTTCCTGCTGGGCAAGGTTGACGACTGCACCTGCAAAGGCATCGACTTCGGTCTTGCGTCCTGCCAGCACATCCTGCAGCATGGAAGTCTGCCCCTGTGGCGGCATGCCGGCAATGACAGTGAGCGCCCTTTCCACATCGCCAGGCTGCAATCCCGTCTGCAGTTTCTCGGACAATTGCACTACTTCACGCATGGTATCGATCAGCAGGCTGCGGGCATGCGGATTGGAAACGAAAATGCCATAGGGAGCACGCAGCACAGCAGACCATTGATTGAGTCCTACGTTCAGCATGAATTTGAACCACACTTCCCGCAGGATATCAGCCGGTATGCGATACTGTATGCGGTGGGCATCAAAGAAGCGGGCGACTGCGCGGATCCGGGAATCATGCTGTCTGGCGTATGCCTGTTCGAAGCCGAAATAGATCTCGCCTCTCTTGCTGTAATGAATCTGATTTTCTTTCCTGTGTGCATCGATGCCGAGAATCATGGCAAGGGGAACTTTGTCGGCTCCAAATTCAGCCCTGAGTCTGGGCACCGCGGTCACGCCGTTAAGCAGACTGAGAATGATGGTATGGGCGCCTACAAAAGGCCGCATCTCCTCGATGGCTTCCTCTAGATGATAGTTCTTCACCGCTACGATGATCAGATCGGCAGCCCCCACCATCGAAGGATCAGCCATTCTGAAGTGAAAGGTTTTCCCGTTGACCACAAATCCTCTGCGCCGGTAGCGTTCCTGCCGCTCGCCACTCGCACTCACAAATACCGATGCCGGATTGATCTCGGCAAGCATGGCGGCAAGCGACGCGCCAACGGCACCTGCACCTACCACGACTGCGGCATCAATGCTGCTCATGAAGATGCTCCTTCTCTCTCAGAATGCCAGCCCGTCTGAGTCAGATAGGGCTGGAGCTTCGGCAGGAGCCGTTCCGGCACCCTGCATACAATCCAGGTGGCCTCATCATCGTGATGTTCCTCCACCAGCGTACCTTCACGCAATACCAGACTCGTGATGGCATAGTCTGCATGAGGAATTCTCAGTTTCACGAGCGGCATGGATGCCGTGAGCGCCGTCTGCAGTGCGCTTCGAAGTGTTTCCATGCCTTCGCCGGTTCGCACTGATACCGCGAGCGCACCCTGGTGTTTCTGGAGGAATTCCTCAACCACCTGAGGCTGGGCAATGTCAATTTTGTTGAGCACGAGAATTCTGGGAATGTCGCCGGCACCGATTTCCTGCAGCACCTGTACCGTCGTGGCCATGTGCACTTCCACATTTCTGTCGGATGCGTCTGCAACATGAATGAGAAGGTCGGCCTCGGACGCTTCCTCCAGTGTGGCTCTGAATGCCTCAATCAGCCCATGTGGCAGGTTGCGAATGAACCCGACTGTATCGGTTAGCAGCAGGACCTGTCCCTGAGCCAGCTGCAGACGTCTGGTCGTAGGATCCAGGGTTGCAAACAGCTTGTCCTCAGCCAGGACTTCCGCTCTGGTCAGTGCGTTCAACAGGCTTGATTTGCCGGCATTCGTATACCCGACTATGGCAGCTCGTGGAATTGGTATCCGTTCCCTGCGTTTCTTCCTGACAGCTCGAGCCTTGCGAACCTCCTCGAGTTCAAGCCTGATCTCATGGATACGGCGCTCGATCTCGCGCCTGTCCAATTCAAGCTTCTGTTCGCCCGAGCCCTTGGTGCCATAGCGGCCGCCGCGCTGGCGCATCAAATCATCATAGGAATGGACAAGTCTCGGCAGAGCATACTGGAGCTGCGCCAGCTCGACCTGGAGACTCGCCTCCCTTGTAAGGGCTCTCGCAGCGAAAATTCTGATGATGAGTTCCGAACGGTCGTAGACCTTTTTTCCGGTATAGCTTTCCCAGTTTCTCTGCTGCACGGGGGTCAGGATGTGATCGAAGATGATGGAATCAACGGAGAGCGCTTTCGCTGCCGCAGCGATCTCATCAGCCTTGCCGCTGCCTACCAGCATTGCAGGAGAACGCTCCCGCAGATTTACGAGCAGTCGATCCACGACCTCCACTCCGAGCGTATCAGCAAGAGCGGCAAGTTCATCGAGCAGGTCCAAGGCTTCCTGCTTTCTGGTTTTCTCCGAAGCGACTCCCACAAGGAGCGCCTTCTCCCTGCTGTCTTGAGCCGCTGCATTCTCATGTGCAAGCATCATCATGCATACTATCGAACTTGCGGCAGAATGTCTGCCCTTCGCTGCACCTGTGCATATCCTCCTCAAACTGGACAAATCAAGCACCCGCTGATACAATAATTTCATAACGATTTGACTGGGAGGCATCATGCCCTTGCAGATTTCTGAGATAGGTGACAGCGTCCTCAAGATGCATTATGCGGTGCGTGGCCCAATCGTCGCGCGCGCACAGGAACTCGAGCGAGCTGGCAGGGATATCATCTACTGCAACATTGGCAATCCTCAGGCTCTTGGCCAGAAACCCGTCACATATGTGCGCCAGGTGCTTGCGCTGTGCGAGCATCCCGAACTGACAGGCATCTGCACGGACATGCCTTCCGATGTCAGAGAAGTCGCAGACTTTATCATCAGGCAATCCAGATATGGGCTTGGAGCCTATTCCGAGTCCAAAGGCATGAAATTTGTCAGGGATGCAATTGCTGCCTTCATTGAGCAGCGCGACAGCTTTGATGGGGTCAGCGTGCGATCGAACCCCGAGCACATCTATCTGACGGATGGCGCATCCAAGGGCGTGCAGGCAGCTCTTCGCCTGCTCATCGCACATGAACACGATGGTATCATGATACCAATTCCTCAGTATCCGTTGTATTCCGCTACCATCACCCTCTACGGCGGGAAGCAGATCGGATACTATCTTGACGAGTCGCGCGGCTGGAGCCTGGACGAGCAGATGCTCGAAGATGCGATTCATCAGGCGAAAAAGGAAGGCATCAGAGCGCGGGCAATAGTCGTCATCAACCCAGGCAACCCTACCGGCGGCGTCCTCTCTCTCGAGAACATAGAGATGGTGATCCGCTTTGCGAAGCGCCATGGACTGACCATACTCGCCGATGAAGTCTATCAGGACAATATCTACAAGAAAGACTCACGTTTCATTTCCTTTGCGCATGCCATTACCGCCATGGGTGAGAAGGAAGTCAGTCTCTTCAGCTTCCACTCGACCTCTAAAGGATTTCTGGGTGAGTGCGGCCATCGCGGAGGGTACATGGAGGTCCGGAATCTGCCAGAGGATGTGGTAGCACAGATCACCAAACTCCAGTCCGTCTCGCTCTGCTCCAACCTTCCAGGCCAGGTGGTGACCTATCTTCTGGTGAGCCCGCCAAGGCCTGGTGCTCCCAGTTATGAGCGTTACATTGCCGAACGAACAGGCATCCTTTCGGAGCTTGCCAAGCGTGCCACCATTCTTGCAGATGGTCTCAACAAGATTCCCGGCATCTCCTGCCAGCCAATCGAGGGTGCGATGTATGCCTTCCCCTCGCTCTCGCTGCCGGCAGGAAAGAATGATGAAGAATATTGCATGGCCCTGCTCGAAGAAACAGGAGTATGTGTCGTTCCAGGCACGGGTTTCGGGCAGAAGCCAGGCACCGCGCATTTCCGCACCACCATCCTTCCCCCCACCGATCGCATCGAAGCAGTGGTGGAGGCAATCGGCAACTTCCACGTACGCTGGTGCGGCATCTGATCCTGATTGGCAAGAAAGTTTTTTCTGCAATACGACTGGCCGGTATCCCATGGGGGATACCGGCCTTTTTGATTCTGGAAGTAGGCCGGACGCTGCAACGAAACGTCACATGCGAGCTCAGCGCAATTTTCTGAGCTGTGCGGTCGCTGCGCGGAAATCCCGGGGTTCGGGCGCCTCTATTTCCAGCACGCGCCGATCGGACGCCGGCAACAGAAGATCATCGGGATGTATGAAGGAAATTTTCCACGCGTGCAAGGCAGTGCGAGCAATGAGCGGACGCTCCTCGAAGCTGTCACCTCGCCACCCACGCTTGATTCTTGAGAGTAGTAGAGGCTCACCATCGCCATAGAGTGGATCGGCTACCAGAGGCAGACCTGAAGCAGCCAAGTGTACCCGTATCTGATGGGTACGGCCAGTTTCGGGCAGCGCAAGGACCAGCGCAAAGCCTCTGAAACGTTCGAGGACCTGAAAGCGCGTGCAGGCAGCCTTGCCATGGGAAGCATCAACCACAGTACGATGAAGCCTGTCACCATCCGCCCTCAGAGGCACATCGACGGTCCATCTCTCTTCCAGGGGCTCGCCTTTGACGAGCGCGAGATACTGCTTGATCACGAGGTGCGAGGCAAACTGATCGTTGAGCAGCCTGTGAGCTGACTCGGAGCGTGCGTACACCAGAACGCCGGTCGTATCTTTGTCTATGCGATGGACCGGATAGAGATGGCCATACTCCGCCTCCAGCATTTCCGATGCCACAGGCGCGCGGGGATCATAGCGGTCGGGAATCGAGAGCACGCCCGCTGGCTTGTCAATCACGAGGAGGGAGTCGTCACTATAGAGAATGGAAAATCTGCCGCTCATCAATTGGTATCCTAGCATGGGCCGGCAGAGGGTGGGAACATGCCCTGATCCTGCTCCACTTGCCGATTTCGGACAATTTTTATATCTTTAGCGAGGCCTTTCGAAGCCACAAATCGTTCAAACGAACCGACTCGACGTCAAAGCCTTCGGCATATTGTACGTCTGTCGGAATACACTGCCAATAAGGGAGAGCAAAGGTATGGCGAAACAGTTGTTGTTCAGCGAAGAGGCGCGGCGGAAACTGCTCGTCGGCGTCGAGACCATCTCCAGGGCTGTCAAGGTAACCCTCGGTCCAAAGGGCCGCAATGTACTCCTTGACAAGAAATTCGGTGCTCCGACCGTCACCAAGGACGGTGTTTCCGTTGCCAAGGAAGTTGAGCTCGAGGATCCGTACGAGAACATGGGTGCCCAGCTTCTCAAGGAAGTCGCGACCAAGACGAACGACATCGCCGGTGACGGCACCACGACCGCCACGGTGCTCGCCTATTCCATCGTGAAGGAAGGCCTCAAGGCCGTGGCAGCCGGTATCGATCCGATGGGCATCAAGCGCGGAATCGACCAGGCTGTCTCGCTCGCGATCGATGAGATCCGCAAGAACTCCAAGGAAATCAAAGAGAAAGAAGAGATTGCCCACGTTGCATCGGTTTCTGCCAACAATGACCTCGAGATTGGCAACCAGATCGCCGATGCCATGGAAAAGGTCGGCAAGGATGGCGTCATCACGGTCGAAGAATCCAAGACCATGGAGACCACCATCGAGTATGTTGAGGGTATGCAGTTCGACCGCGGCTATGTCTCCCCCTACTTCGTGACCAACCGCGACTCGATGACCACTGTCTTCGAGAACCCGCTTATCCTCATTCACGACAAGAAGATCTCCAACATGAAGGATCTTCTGCCCGTCCTCGAGAAGATCGCCCAGACCGGCAAGCCCCTCCTCATCATTGCCGAGGATGTCGAAGGCGAGGCTCTCGCGACCCTCATCGTCAACCACCTGCGCGGTACCCTCAATGTGTGTGCCGTGAAGGCTCCCGGTTTTGGTGACAGGCGCAAGGCCATGCTTGAGGATATCGCAATTCTCACCGGCGGTGAGGTGATTTCCGAAGAGCTCGGCCTCAAGCTTGAGAATACCAGCATCAACCAGCTCGGTACCGCCAAGTCCGTCAAGGTCGACAAGGACAACACCACCATCATCAATGGCGGTGGCAAGCAGAAGGACATACAGGACCGCATCGCCCAGATCAAGAAGCAGATCGAGGAAACCACCAGCGACTATGATCGCGAGAAGCTCCAGGAGCGCCTTGCCAAGCTCGCTGGCGGTGTTGCAGTCATCAATGTCGGCGCTGCGACCGAAGTCGAAATGAAGGAAAAGAAGCATCGAGTTGAGGATGCTCTCTCTGCTACCCGTGCAGCTATTGAGGAAGGTATCGTTCCTGGTGGTGGCATTGCTCTCATCCAGGCAGCCCTCGCCCTCGAGAAGGCCGATGTCTCCAAGATGAATGATGACGAGAAGGTCGGCTTCAAGATCGTCAAGCGCGCACTTGAGGAGCCCATCCGCCAGATCGCTGAGAACGCAGGCGTTGACGGTTCCATCATCGCCGACAAGGCCAAGCACGAGAAGAAGGGTATCGGTTTCGATGCTGCAAAGATGGAGTGGGTGGACATGATGAAGGCTGGTATCATCGACCCGGCCAAGGTAACCCGCAGCGCTCTCCAGAATGCTGCATCCGTTGCCTCTCTCCTGCTCACCACCGAGTGCGCTATTACCGATCTGCCGGAGAAGGAAAAGCCTGCTGCTCCCAACCCCGGCATGGGAGGCATGGACTACTGAGCCTGCAGGGCAGGTGATCACATCCCTGCCCTTCCCGCAGACAAAGAAAAGCCGGCTGCCCAGCGCAGCCGGCTTTTTTCATGCCTGATACATGCTTGCTGCTTCATACCGCTCAGGAGCAGGCTGCCTGCGCCTCTCCCATTGCATCAAACTGGCTGTTGTACAATTCGG
The DNA here is from genome assembly GCA_026418115.1 of Spirochaetaceae bacterium. Taxonomy (GTDB): domain Bacteria; phylum Spirochaetota; class Spirochaetia; order Treponematales; family Rectinemataceae; genus Rectinema. The sequence goes on from JAOABY010000027.1 coordinate 7,562, forward strand.
TATAGAAACCGCAGCAGGCCAGAAGCTCCTCGTGAGTACCCTGCTCTACAATGTTGCCATGATCCAGCACCAGAATCAGATCCGCCTCTCTGATGGTGGAGAGCCGGTGTGCAATCACAAAGCTCGTACGGCCCTTCATGAGCGTTCTCATGGCTTTCTGAATCAGCAATTCCGTATGGGTATCCACGTTGCTGGTTGCTTCGTCCAAAATCAGCATGGGAGGCCTGGCGAGCATGGCGCGCGCGATGGTCAGCAGCTGCTTCTGCCCCTGGGAAATATTGGTAGTCTCTTCGTTGAGCAACAGGTTGTAGCCCTCAGGGAATGCCCTGATGAAGTGATCGGCGTGGGCGGCACGTGCTGCTTCTGTAATATCCGTCTCAGACGCATCCTTTTTGCCGTAGGCTATGTTGTCGCGGATCGAACCGGAGAACAGCCAGGTGTCCTGGAGTACCATGCCAAACCACGAGCGTACCGTTTCACGCGGAATCTTCGAGACAGGCACATCATCGATGAGAATTTCACCACTCTCCGGCTCATAGAACCGCATGAGCAGTTTCACCAGGGTAGTCTTCCCCGCCCCGGTCGGGCCTACTATGGCGACAGTCTGCCCGGGCTGGACTACCGCGCTGAAATCCTTGATGATCGGTTGCCCTGGAATATAGCCAAAGTTGACATGCCGGAACTCCACCTTGCCTCGTATTCCGGCAGCTGATGTGGAAATTTCTGGCTGGCGAGCTGCCATGGCCGTGCCTGAAACCGGTACTGCAGCCTCAGCTGGCTCTTCCTCGGAGGCCAGAAACTCGAAAATCCGTTCGGCAGCTGCCGCCGTCTGCTGGAGCACATTGGAAATATTGGCAACCTGTGTAATGGGTTGCGTGAAGGAACGAATGTACTGCAGAAAAGCCTGGATATCTCCTACGGCCACGAGCTTTTTCACTGCAAGCCAGCCACCGGTCACTGCTACCGCCACATAGCCCAGATTCCCGACAAAATTCATGAGCGGCATAATGATGCTGGAGAGAAACTGGCTTTTCCAGGCAGACTTGTAGAGCTCGCCATTGAGCTGCTCGAATTTCCGGATGGCTCTTGCCTCTCCGCCATAGGCTTTGACAACCGCATGTGCTCCAAACATTTCTTCCACATGGCCATTGAGATGCCCCAGATACTCCTGCTGCTGTCTGAAATACTGCTGGGAACGCTTCACAATGAACCTGACCAGCGCAAGAGAAAGGGGAATCATCATCATTGCTACGAGAGTCATCTGCCAGCTTATCGTGAGCATCATCACGAGCGCCCCGACGAGTGTCATGATTGAGGTGATCATCTGGGAAAGGCTCTGGCTGAGAGTCTGGTTGACGGTATCCACATCATTGGTCATGCGCGAGAGGACTTCACCATGATTGGTGCTGTCAAAAGCGCGGAACGGCATGCGGTTGATCTTGGCAAGGATCTCATTTCTCAGCCGGTAGGTGATCTTGACCGCAACGCCCGATACCACCCAGCCCTGGATATATTGCAGCATGGCCGAGGCAGCATAGAGGCCAAGTACAGTAAGCAGGATGTTGCCAATCGCGATAAAATCGATATCACCCGTCCGTGTGAGCTTCCGGACCAATCCTTCAAACAGCGTCGTAGTAGCCTGCCCCAGAATTTTCGGCCCCATGATGCCGAGCATGGTTGCAATGGCCGCCAGTATGAGCACTGCTGCCAGTACCCAGCGATAAGGTCCAAGATAGACCAGCAGTTTCTGCATGGTGCCTTTGAAGTCTTTCGACTTCTCGCCAGGCAGGAGTGCTCCCGGTCCTCCTCTTCCCATAAAACCACCAGGACGGAGGCCTTTCGGAGGTGTTGGCTGTGGGGCATGGGAATCTGCAAGCGGCGCTGTATATGATGAAGGCTTTTGAGTGGTGTCTTTTCGTGGTGTATCGCTCATGCGAGTTCCTCCTGCCTGAGCTGGGAGAGCGCGATGTCCCTGTAGACTTCGCAACTCTCCATGAGGGTTTCGTGGCTTCCTTTGCCAACTATGCGCCCATCATCGAGCACCAGAATCTGATCTGCGTGCCGAATCGGTGCAACACGTTGCGTGACGAGAAATATGGTGCTGTCTTTGGCATAGGTCCTGAGCGCGGTACGAATCGCACGGTCTGTCCGGTAATCGAGAGCGGAAAAGGAATCATCAAAAATCAGTATGGGTGGTCTGCGCACCAGCGCCCTTGCAATGGCGAGTCTCTGGCGCTGCCCTCCTGATACATTGGTCCCCCCTTGCGCAATCTGGCGCTGCAGGCCTTCAGGGCTTTCTGCAACCAGGCTCCGGATCTGGGCAGCCTCCAGGGCTTCCATTATTGCAACAGTTTCGGCATCTTCCTTGCCATAACGTACGTTGTCCTCAATGGTACCGGAAAAGAGCATGCTCTTCTGTGGGACATGGCCAATGACCGATCGCAGTTCCGCCAGCCGAAGTCTGCGCAAATCGATGCCATCGAGCGTAATGCTCCCTTCGGTGGGGTCATAGAATCGCAGGATCAGGTTGACGAGCGTCGATTTGCCCGATCCCGTGGTACCGATGATGGCAGTTGTCGTACCGGGCCTGGCGGTAAAGCTGATATTGTGGAGCACATCTTCCTGAGCTCCCGGATACCTGAACGATACATCCCTGAAGGCAACAGCCCCTGCGACCGGACTGGGCAAGGTCTCGGGATGTTCCGGATCGCTGATACTGATGGGGGTCTCGAGCACCTGTGCAATACGATCCGCAGATACGCTGGCGCGTGGCATCATGATGAACATGAATGACATCATGAGGAAGGCAAAGAATATCTGCATGGAATACTGCATGAATGCCATCATGTCACCTACCCTGATCGAACCGGCAGCGACCTCGTGTGAACCAACCCACAGAATGGTCACGCTCACAAGGTTCATGATCACGGTCATGACAGGCATGAGAATCACCATCACCCTCGTCACGTAGAGCAGAGTCGACGCAAGATCCCTGTTGGCCTTCTCGAATCGTCTTGTTTCGTCTTCCTGGCGGTTGAAGGCCCGTATCACCATCATGCCGCTCAGATTTTCCCGTACCACCAGGTTGAGCCGGTCAACCAGTTTCTGCACGGTGCGGAATCTGGGTACCACGACGACGAACACCAGCCCGATGATGGCGAGCAGCACGCCGACAGCTGCCGCAATGATCCACCACATGCCCGAGGCTTTGCCTATTGCTCTGATGACACCGCCGAAACCGATGATGGGAGCATAGAACATCATGCGGGTGCCCATCATGATCATCATCTGGACCTGTGTCACATCATTCGTAGAGCGCGTAATGAGAGACGCGGTAGAAAAGGCATCGAATTCCGCTGGCGAGAAAGCCTCAACCCTGGTAAATACTGCATGGCGAAGATCGCGAGCCACGCCGGCCGCAACTCGAGAACCAAGGTAACCCACAAGGACAGTTGCAGCGACTGAAATCAAGGTGACAAGCAGCATCATCGCGCCGATACGCAGAATATAGCCAGTCTGCAGTGCAGCAAGGTCGACGCCAAGTGCCTCGTACTCCTGCTGAAGCCCCCTTACCACAAGCTGCGAGCGCGCGAGTGGCTCAAGATTGTCAACCTGGCTCATCAGCGCCTGCATTGATGAAGGCTGTGCAGGCATACCTGGGATGCTCTTCGACGGCGGGGTGATGGCAGTGCCTCCCGCCATGACTGGGAAGCTGCCTGCGAATTGCCTGAAGAGGACAAGCCTGGGAAACTCCTCCATAAAAATGGTGCGGGCCTTCTCAAGCTCGGCTGCAGCATCCTTTCTGAGCACAAGCAGCGACTCGTGGGCCGCAAGAGGCCACCGTTGTGCAAGCTTTTCTGCTTTCGAAGCATCAGGAGCCACCGGTGCATAGGCTACCACAAGCGCTGCAAATTCCTCTGTTTTCTGTTCGAAGGACATGATGGTTCCCAGAGCCTGCAGGGTTTCGGGACGCATGACCTCAGGCAGAGTCGGCTCGATCCCGCCCTGCTGAATGCCAATGTTGACAATGCTCGACAGATAGTCAGGCAATGAAAGATCCGCATTCGCCTGCACAAACAGCAAGGCGATTATGAGGATGAGAGAACGCCAGTATGGCTTGAGATGACGAAAGACTGTCAGCATGATCAACACTTCTCCTGCGGCTTCTGAGACTGTGCTTCTTGCGGAGCCGTACACCTTGCATCCTCCAGGCTGGTGGCAAGGTCGGTACAGCGTCGAATGACGCGCGCAATTGCACTTGCTTCCTCTGGCGAGAGGCGTGCAGTCATGGCAGAGATCCATTCCTGCCTCGCTTTCATACCAGCCTCTATGACAGCCCTGCCCCTGGGTGTGAGCGAGAGCCTGCGCACCCGCCGGTCTGTGGGATCTTCAGTGCGTTCTACCAGCCCCATGGCAACGAGTTTGTCTGCCATCTGGCTTGCTGCTGCACCAGTGACGCCCATCTCTCCACCAAGCGCGGTCACAGGATAGCTCTTCCCTCGACTCAGGCGGAACAGCACTCCCATCTGTGCCATACTGAGGCCAGCCTCAGCCGCGTATCGCATGAAACCCTGCATGGAAAGTCGCATGATCTGACCTATCCACGCGATCATCACATCGTGAAATTCCTGGGCTGCATTCAATTTTAACACCTCTTATCTATTAAGTAATCTTAAGTTTATTGTGCCATCAAAGGAGTGGCAAGCGGCCCGGACGTGCTCGAAGCAGCAACAGGCTCCTCTTTTACATGAAGGAGAGCTGACTTGACCGGCTTCGTCTGCTCACGGTAGGGTTCTGCGCAGGCAGGAAGAAGCCCGAAACAGCAGGTTGGGAGGTCATGGTAGATGTTGCTGCAGGCAATTGTGCTGGGAATCATCCAGGGATTGGCGGAATTTGTGCCGGTATCGAGCTCGGCTCATCTGGTGCTGGTACCCTGGCTCCTTGGCTGGCAACAGGGCGCCGTGAGCTCGCTGACCTTTGATGTGGCTCTCCATGTAGGTACCCTTCTTGCAGTGTTGGCATACTTTGCCAAAGACTGGATACGACTTGCCGGTGCGTGGCTGCGAAGCCTGCGAACGTGCTCGGTGCAGCAGGATCCCGATGCCCGCATGGCGTGGTACATTCTCATCGCCTGCATACCAGGAGGTCTCTCGGGTGTACTTCTGGAAAATACCATTGCATCGGCTTTTCATGCAGAGACACTGCCCTTGGGATCGCTGGTGTTCATGGCCTGCTCGCTTGCAGGACTGGCTCTGCTATTGCTCGCAGCAGAGCGCCTGGCATCCCATACGCGCAGCCTCGAAAGCATGCGTGCGAAGGATGCTCTGCTCATCGGTCTGGCTCAGGCGGCAGCAGTCATACCGGGAGTATCTCGATCAGGGTCCACCATTACTGCAGGGCTGGCACTCGGGCTTGACCGTCCATCAGCAGCCAGATTTTCCTTTCTGCTTTCTGCACCCATCATCGCCGGAGCAGGAGCCAAGAGCATTCTCGACCTTGCTGATCAGCTGAAAAATGGCGCCATGGGAAGCCAGGACCTCATGCTGTTTGCAGTTGGAATGGCCACTGCTGCCGTGACAGGATTCCTCACCATCAGGTATCTGCTGGTGTATCTGCAGAAGCGATCCACCAGAATCTTTGCCTGGTACCGTATCGCACTGGCTCTCCTGATTCTGGTGGTGGCGTTTGTCCGGAGATAGACACTAGGGAACACACACCGTCCCTGGAGCGGTCTCATCTGGTCTCAGCTGGTTCGGGATTGCGTGAGATTTCTCACCCAGTGTTCCTTGCGAAGCCACCAGTCTGCAACCATGGCCTTGGGGATGTCTGAAAGTTTTGCAACACCAAACAGAGCAACAGGCCCCCATGCAGTACCCCGGGCTATCAGGAAAGCTGCGGGAATGAACAACAGGTAGGTGACACCCACATCAACCCAGACTCCCATGACGGTATCCCCTCCCGCGCGCGACACTGCAAATTGTGCATTGAGAAGGCACCAGAGTGGGAGATACACTGCAATCACCACGATAAGCCCTCTGGTCACCATTCGTGCGGAAAGCGTCAGGTTTGCAAATACAAGGGGGATGGCAAGCATCGATACAAGCGCGGCGAGCCCTCCTGCAATGCCAAGCACAAAAGCTCCCGACATGATCCAGCGCGCCTTCTGCCTGGCTTCATCGAGCCTGCCAGCGCCAAGAGTGGCGCCAACGATTACATTTGCGGCGGTATGGATGGCAGGGAAGACGAGAAAGATGAGATTCGCAATAGACCAGCCTGCAGCCATGCCGGCTACCGTTTCCGATCCCCCGCGTCCGTTGTAGAGCGCAGTGATGATGGTTTCGGAGAGTACCCATGCTGTTTCGCTGAACAGCATCATGGCCGAGCGGGACAGTACGGAAAGAAACAGCTTCCAGTCAATCGCCAGGAATGTCTGCACACGGAAGGAGAACACAGTTTTCCTGATTTTCAGCATGCCCAAAAAGGCCAAGGTCTCTACCAGCCTGGCGATGACTGTTGCAATGGCTGCACCGGTTACCTCCAGTCTTGGCGCACCCCAATTGCCGTAAATAAGCAAATAATTACCAAAGGTATTCACAAGAGCAGCCGCAGTCGAAACAAGCAGTGGAATAGCCGGCTCTCCGATATCGCGGAACGATGTTGCCACGGCAGAAGCCAGAGCGATTGGCACGAAAGAATAGGACACGGCCTTGAGGTACCGCGCACCTTCGCCGATTATCATGTGAGCCTGCTGATTCCCCGATACCATGATGGAAAGCAGCGCTTCAGGGATCAATTGGCACAGAAGAAAGTATCCGGTAGCCAGGATTGATGCCACCACGATTTTGAAACGGAATGCCTGCGCCATCCCTTCTCTGTCGCTGGCGCCACGATACTGGGAGAGGAAAATGCCTCCCGCCATGCAGGATACATTCACTATCACGAGAAATACGAAATTGATCTGATTCGCGACATTCACGCCCGCCATCTTCGCATCGCCCAGTCCTGCTACCATGAAATTGTCAACAAGCGAAACAAGTCCCGTGATGAGACTCTGGAGCATGACAGGTACGGCGAGTTTCAAAGCCTCTCTGTAGAATGCCGGCGGGCCGAAGAGCGAAACGGTTGCAGCGGATTTTCTGTAATGCAGTGGTGATGCCATTGGATTCCTTTATGTGTATGGCTGCTGAGACAGTCTGCAGCATAGCCAGTCTTATACCTTTGAACAGAAAGAGTCCAGACCTTCCCATACAAGGTGCTGGCGGTATCGAGGTGTCCAGCGGGATGCGGGTGGAACCATCTCTCGTACCATCATCAAGAGTATTTACCTGAGGCGCCCTCTGGCTGGTTTGACCGGCGCCACAGACATGGGTATACTTGCTTCAGCGCCCTTACAGAAGGCGCAATGAGCACGCACAGGAGAGTAAAGCATCCATGAGCGCCGAAATTAAGCTCACCTCGGCAAATTTCCAGAAAGAGGTTCTTGAATCACCGGTTCCCGTTCTCGTCGACTTCTGGGCTGAATGGTGCATGCCCTGCAAGATGATCGGGCCGGCTGTCGCCCAGATCGCCGAAGCATTCAATGGCAGAATCAAGGTAGGCAAGGTCAATGTAGATGAGGAATCCGAGCTTGCATCACAGTTCGGCATTATTTCGATTCCGACACTCATGGTGTTCAAGGATGGGCAGGTAGTACGGCAGAAGGTGGGTGCCATGCCACGCCATGAAATAGAAAAAATGTTCTCAGACCTGCTCTGAGCAGTCTTGCATCCGGATCCCAGCCACACCGCCATGCAGGGGATTCGAAGCCGGGTACTCAAAGGCTTCGGATCCCCTCTCGTGTCAGTATCTGCCTGCCAGACTGAAACATGCTTCCTGACTTCTGTGCAGCAGCATTCCCGTCAGTGTGTCGAGCTTGTTTTCCCGGTATTCCAGACGAGGATTTCTCCTGGAGTCTGGCTCTGTACATCGCCGTCAGCCCATGCCTGCGGCCCTTTCTGATCTGCCACCATCCTCTGCAAGGGCCTGGCGGTAGAAGGTTTCCATCGCAGCGCATGCTCCCAGAGCACCTGCCCCGCGGCAGGCCAGCATCCTGCATCCACGAGTTCCTGAACAGCTGCCTCAATTTTCCCGCCTTCCACCGGACCCGCCCTGCCGATATCAGCATAGAAGAGACCATCCACTGGTTGGCCGTCTTCCTTCTCATACACAGCTATCACACCTGTGGCATCAGGAATTCCGCCAGCGCTGGTCCAGAAATCCCTCCCGCCAGGGCTCGCATCGATACCGCCTGACAGAGTCCTGTCAGCACCGGTTTCATCCCTCTCTTCCGGAATGCCTTCAGGAGCAGCATGTACCACAATGACTTCGCCTTCCTCCACTTCGCAGGCAGGGAATGAGTAGGTTACTGTCTTTGTTGAACTTGTCCATCGAAGAGTGACCCCTCCAAGATTCCCTGACCGCACGACGACACATTCAATATAGTCTCGATGTGGCGCGGTTTTGGAGCTGTTCTTTCCCGTCTGTACTTCGTTGAGCAGGACCAAGGCTGGATGATCATTCTTGCCTTTGGTCTGGAACTGCACTCGTGTCATGTTCCCGCAGACATCGGCGACATCCCCTTGAATGGTAATATCCTGTCCAGGAGAAGGCTTGGGATCCAGTCGTATCCTGACTTTTGCCTTCTGTGCGAGAGCGCTGGCCTTGATCACCGGCGGTTCCACGGAGAAACTATCCTCTCTGGCCTCGACAGGCTCATCAAAGGTGATTGCAAAGGTCTGACCGTCCTCCATGCGAGCGTTGAGAGGCACGGGTGGCGTCATATCCCCCCAAGAGACGAGTTTTTGCTCAGGAGATGAGCAGGAGATACAGCATGCGACAGGCAGCCAGAGCATCATGCACCTCAGATCGAATTTCATCTGCACCATCCTCCATGCATGCAGACGCTTGCCCGCATCTTTCTGCTTCAAAATTGCAGTCCATTCTTGCAGGCAGCTATTTACTTCCATCGTGAAAATAATTATGATGCCTGACATATGAACCTCAGCGAACGTAGCGCACTGGAGCGCAAAGCCCGCGAAATCCGCGGCCTTACCATCGAAGAGATCGGCTACCTTGGTGTCGGGCACATAGGCGGTGCCATGTCCATCGTGGATCTGCTCGTGCTTCTGTATCATCGCCATATGCGCATAGACCCAGCCAACCCTGCGTGGTCCGATCGTGACCGGCTTGTGCTCTCGAAGGGGCATGCCGGCCCGGCTCTCTATGCAGTACTCGCCGACAAGGGCTTTTTCCCGATCGATTGGCTGCTGACCCTCAACCGCGGCGGCACCAGCCTGCCAAGTCATTGCGACCGTACGAAGACCCCCGGCGTTGATATGACCACAGGATCGCTGGGCCAGGGGCTTTCGACTGCTGCAGGCCTGGCTCTCGCGCGCGCCATGGATGGCCTTCCGGGATTTGTGTACTGCATCATCGGCGATGGCGAGTCGAATGAAGGCCAGATCTGGGAAGCCGCGATGTTTGCTGCACACCGCCGCCTCTCCAACCTCATCGTCTTTGCCGACTGGAACGGGATGCAGATAGATGGTTACACCCGCGAAGTGATTGACATGGACGATATCACCGCAAAATGGACCTCTTTCGGCTGGCATGCGTGCATGGTAGATGGTCATGACTTCGAAGCCATGGATGCTGCCATCCAGGAAGCCCGCGAGCGGGCCACACCGGGCAGGGAAAAACCCTCCATCATCATTCTCAAGACAATCAAGGGCAAGGGCTGTTCATTCTGTGAAGGTCAGGTTTCCAACCACAACATGACCTATGGGATTGAGCAGACCATGCAGGCTCTCCAGGCACTCGGCGTCAGTCCGCGGCTGATTCCCGAGCTTCTTGCACAGGGTCGCTGAAAGAGCAGGAGCATCCCATGACAACATCAAGAGAAATGCGCGCCGTCTATGCCGAGACCCTCGTTCGGCTTGTGGAATCCGGACGCGACATCGTCATACTCGAAGCCGATCTCATGAAAGCGACAGGCACCGGTCCTTTTGCCCAGCGCTTCCCCAGCCGGGCCGTCAACGTAGGCGTTGCCGAAGCGAATCTTGTAGGTGTCGCTGCAGGCCTCTCTGCTGGAGGCAAGATACCTTTTGCCGCTACCTTTGCCTGCTTCGCTTCGCGTAGGGCGTATGATCAGTTTTTCCTTGCCGCCAACTATGCGCAGCTCAATGTCAAACTTGTGGGTACGGATCCCGGAGTGACAGCAGCATTCAATGGTGGCACCCACATGCCGTTCGAAGATCTCGCACTCATGCGTGCAATCCCACGCCTCACCATTGCCGAGCCATCGGATCCCGTATCGCTTGCAGCCCTCACCGCTCTGGCTGCCGACACCTATGGCTGCTGGTATCTGCGTCTTCAGAGAAAGCCTGCACCTGTGCTGTACGAAGAACACGAGCAGTTCACCATTGGCAGGGCAAAAGTACTCCGTACGGGCAGCCGTGTCACACTTGTTGCGCTCGGTGCTCTCATGGTGAGGGAGGCACTGGCTGCAGCCGACATGCTTGCCTTGGAAGGCATACCCGCAACCGTAATAGACGCACTGTGGCTCTCTCCACTGGATGAACAGACCCTGCTGTCACATATGCAGTGCGGCTGCGTCGTGACCTGTGAAAACCACCGCATAGTGGGAGGTCTGGGCTCGGCAGTCGCCGAACTGATCGCTGAAAAGGCACCCGGTACCAGACTCGCGCGGATTGGTGTCGCTGCTGACCGTTTCGGAGAAGTAGGAACACAGGACTGGCTGGCAGAGCACTTCGGGCTGACTGCGCCTCATATTGCAGCAGCAGCTCGTGCACTGGTGAATGGCTCGGAACAGGCTCAGACAGAGCCTGCCGGCACCGGTACCGATTCCCGATACCACTGAAACAAGGAGACTCGATCATGGCTGCAACGAATGTCATTGCCATCGCCTCTGATCTCTCTGGATTCCCGCTGAAACGTGAAATTGTCAAACACCTGCGTGAACACCACCCGGAACTCAAAGTACTCGATTTCGGCATCGAGAGCGAGGAAAGCCCCCAGCCCTACTACATTCAGGCCCCGAAGGTTGCCCGTGCCATACAGGAAGGCCGCGCAGAAAAGGGCATTGCCATCTGCGGCACAGGTCAGGGAATGGCCATCGTCTGCAACAAGCACAAAGGGGTATACGCCTGCGTTGTCGATGACATCTTTTCCGGTGAGCGTGCAAAGATCATCAACAATGCCAATGTCATCACCATGGGAGGCTGGATTACGGCACCCTTCCTTGGCTGTCAGATAGTCGATGCATGGCTGGCAATGTCCTTTACCCAGAAAATGGAATTCAAGAGGGAATTTCTCACCAATGCCTTCCAGCAGGTTCAGAAACTGGAGGAGGAGCAGTTCAGATGAGGAGTCCGGCGAACAGCTCCATGTCACAGGGAACTCATGGTGCAGCACACTCACTGAGTCAGCCCTCACAGACAATGGCCGAAGGTGGTGCCACTGACAATGCTGCGCTTATTGCACACATGATCGCACGCGCACGGGCAGCGCAGCGCATTGCTGCCACCTGGTCTCAGGAACGTGTCGATGAAGTCTGCATTGCCGTGGGCTGGTCGGTCTATAATGATGCAAACATCCGGATTCTGGCTGAATCAGCCGTTTCCGAAACCGGCATGGGCCGAGTGGAAGACAAGATCACCAAGCACAAGAACAAGGTGATGGGCGTGCTCAGGGATATCCGTGGTGTCAGGACTGTAGGATTGATAGAAGATGATCCTGCGCGCGGATTGCGGAAGTATGCCAAACCGGTAGGGGTAGTTGGTGCACTGGCTCCGGTGACCAACCCTACAGCAACTCCGGCATCGAATGGTCTCTCCATTCTCAAAGGAGCCAATGCCGTCATCTTTGCACCACATCCCAAGGCAAAGCGCTCAACTGCGCTTGCCTGTTCCTTCATGCGCGAAGCGCTCCGCAAGGTTGGTGCCCCGGAAGACCTGGTACAGTGCATTGAAGAACCATCCATCGAACTGACACAGGAGCTGATGCGCCAGGTGGATCTCGTCGTTGCTACAGGCGGCGGCGCGATGGTCAAGGCGGCCTACTCTTCCGGTACGCCGGCATATGGTGTAGGTCCAGGCAATGCAGTCCAGCTCATCTGCGAGGATGCGGATCCCGAAGATGCTGCTGCCAAGATTGCTACCTCAAAATGCTTTGACAACGCTACCAGCTGCTCGAGCGAAAATTCTGCAGTCGTACACCGCTCGCTCTGGGATCGGTTCCTTGCTGCGCTCCAGCAGCATGGAGGCCATCTCTGTACTCCAGAACAGCGCAGCATGCTGCGCAAGTATCTCTGGATAGCCGGCAGGAATGGCCAGGAAAACCTCAATCCCGCAATCATTGCCCAGGATGCGACAAAAATCGCAAGAGGTGCCGGCTTCGATGTTCCCGAACACGTACGATTTCTCATAGTCGAAGGCAGCCAGCCAATTGAGCAGGATCGCTTCTTCCATGAAAAACTTTCCCCTGTGCTGACAGTCCTGCCCTGTGACTCTTTCGAGGAAGGCCTGTCCTTTGTCGAACGCATCACCGATCAGTGCGGTACGGGCCATTCGTCAGGCATCTTTACCTTCCGTGAGGATTACATCCACAGAATGGGCTGTACCATGCGATCCAGCCGTATCATGGTGCGCCAACCCATGGTTTCGGGGAACGGCGGGGCATTTTTCAACCGCATGCCCAGCACGGTCACGCTTGGCTGCGGAACCTGGGGTGGCAATATCACTACTGAGAATATTCACTGGAAGCATTTCATCAACGTGACCTGGCTGGCGCTGCCCATGGAGCCGAACCGCCCCTCGGACGAGGAGATTTTTGGCGACTACTGGCAGTGGTACGGGAAATGATCTCTGTGAGAAGAGGCAGGACAGCATGAAACTGCATGAATTCCAGGCGAAGGCGCTGTTCAGGGAGTACGGCATTCCCGTGCCGCGCGGCGAGCTGGCTGAAAGCGCTGAAGAAGCGGGCAGCATCGCGCAGCGCATCGGTATGCCTGTTGTCATCAAGGCCCAGGTGCTTCGCGGTGGAAGAGGCAAGGCGGGACTGGTGAGGCGCGCCGCCAGCCCGGCAGAAGCCATTGACGCAGCCAGAGCGATACTCGCTTCGGACTGGAAAGTCCGGCGCGTGCTGGTGGAACAGGCTCTCGAGTACGAACGTGAGCTCTATCTCTCCCTGTCACCCGACCCGGTAGCGGGGGCACATCTGATCCTCGCGAGTGCTGAAGGTGGAGTCGAGATTGAGGATATGGCACGCAGCGCTCCGGAAAAAATCCAGCGTGTACGTGTCGAGAGCATGCGAGGACTCATGCCCTGGCAGGCTCGCCACATTGCCTTCTCCCTCGGTCTCAAGACCGAGACTGCACGCAAGGTTGCGCATATCATCGAACAACTGTATGCGCTATATGCAGGCCGGGATGCCGAGCTCGCAGAAATCAATCCTCTGTTTCTCCTGCCGGACGGAAGCCTGGTAGCTGGAGATGCAAAAGTTGCGATCGATGACAATGCCCTATTCAGACATCCGGAGTTCAGCCAGGACTCTGCCGACTTCGATTCCGACATCGCCAGGGAAGCGGCTGCAGAAGGCATCCCCTATCTGCAGTTTGACGGCGACATCAGCCTTATGTGTGCAGGTGCGGGACTCACCACCGCAGTCTATGACCTGGTGGTGGATTTTGGAGGCACGGTCGCAAACTATCTTGAGTTCGGGGGTCCCAATTACCGCAAATCCGTAAGGGCCATGGAGCTCTGCATACGCAATGCCCCGAAGGTCATTCTCATTGTCACCTTCGGCACGATTGCCCGGGCAGACGTCATGGCGGAAGGCATTGTAGAGGCCATCGGCCGTCTCAGGCCTGCATGCCCCATCGTTACCTGTATCCGGGGAACGGGAGAGGACAAAGCTCATGAGATTCTTCGTGCTGCAGGCCTGCAACCGCTTACGGACACGGAGGAAGCCGTCAGGATTGCGGTGGCACTGGCCCGACAGGCTGCAGACCGGGAAGCTGGCGAAACAGGCGCATCCCATGGAGGCCGCGCATGAGCATTCTCATCGATACCACTACCAGAGTACTGGTGATGGGCGCTACCGGTGCCGAAGGAAGTTTCTGGACTGGCCACATGATGGCAATGGGTACGCACGTCATCGCAGCGGTCACTCCCGGCAAGGAAGGAGAACGGATTGGCGACCTTCCTGTTTTCCACTCTGTGCGGCGCGCGATCGATGCGCGGGGACAGGCAGATGCAGCCATGCTCTTTGTTCCTCCACGCTTCACGAAGGATGCCGTGTTTGAATGTCTGGACGCAGGCATCAGGCTTATTGTGACGGCCGCAGATGGCATTCCGCTCCATGATGCACTGCAGATACGCGCTGCATCGCGTGAACGGGGCTGCATGGTCGTTGGCGGCAATACCTCGGGCATCATATCGCCAGGAAAGGCAATGCTGGGAATGTTCCCCTACTGGATCGAGCGCGTCTACAAACCAGGGACCATAGGCGTGATGACGCGTTCAGGAAGTCTCACCAATGAAGTGACTTCCATGGTAGTGCGCGCAGGTTTTGGCGTCTCCACCCTCGCAGGGGTTGGAGGAGACCCGGTTCCAGGCATGCGTTTTGCCGAAGTGCTCAGGCTTTTCGAGCAAGACAGCGAGACGGAAGCAGTGGTCATGATCGGCGAGCTTGGCGGCACCATGGAGGAAGAAGTGGCTGACCAGCTTGCATCGGGAGCTTTCACCAAGCCTCTCGTAGCCTTCATTGGCGGACGGCATGCACCTGAGGGGAAACGCATGGGGCATGCTGGCGCGATTACCTCAGGAGGCACAGGCGGAGCACGATACAAGATGGAACGCCTGCGAGCTGCAGGAGCTTTGGTAGCAGAGCGTGCCTCGCAGACCGGTACTCTGCTTGCCCAGGCGCTGCACCGTTAGAGGATCCCACATCATGGCAGCAGGAGCACACGCCGCCGGGAAAAAACGGATTTCGACCAGAAAAGGAATCATTACCCTCATACTTGCAGCCATGATCGGAATCGTGCTCATGCAGCTTCCCCTCCCTGATCATCTGCGTATGGTACGAGGCAGCATGCTCGACCAGAATGGCCAGAAGGCTCTTGGCGTGCTCGCGTTTGCTCTCGTGCTCTGGATCTCTGAAGCGCTGCCTTTTCATGTTACAGGTATGCTTTCGATCCTTGCGCTTGCCCTGGTTGGCGCAGGCGACTTTCAGACGGTAATCCGAAAGGGCTTCGGGGATGATGTAGTGGTCTTCTTCATTGGTGTGCTTGCATTGGCAGCGGCGATCGTACGATCGGGGCTTGGCAGGCGCATCTCGCTGCTGGTGCTGTCCATTACCGGCAACAGCACCAGGCGCATCATTTTCGGCTTTCTTGCCGCTGGGGCGGCGCTCTCGATGTGGGTCACCGCCATGGCAGCCAGTGCCATTGTCATGCCGCTGGCTCTGGGCTTGCTGCAGGAAGAAGGCTCCATCCCCGGACAGAGCAGGTTCGGAAAAGGCCTCATGATCGCCGTGGCCTGGGGGGCGCTTATCGGGGCTGTCGCCACTCCTGCGGGATCAGGTTCCAATCCCCTTGTGGTCAAATTTCTGAGCTCTCTTGCCCATGTGGAGATATCCTTCACCACATGGATGGCGCTTGGCATGCCCATGCTCCTGTTGCTCCTGCCGGCAGGCTGGGCAGTCATTCTGCTGTTCTTCCCTCCGGAGGAGCAGCACCTCCGGAAGAGTACCGAGGACATCCGCAAGGAGTTCAGTGAACAGCAACCCATGAGCCGGGATGAAAAGGCTACGCTCATAGTGTTCCTGTGTACTATCACGGTATGGATCGCTTCTCCGCTCTTGCAGCAGGTCATGCATTGCAAGATCCCCATATCCATGGCAGCGCTTGGAGCACTCGTGCTCCTTTTTGCCCCGGGCGTCACCAGCTTCCGATGGAAGGAGATTGAGAAGGAAATTGACTGGTCGGGCATCATTCTTATCGCGACCGGAATCAGCCTTGGCATGACACTGTATGAGACGGGCGCAGCAGGCTGGCTCTCCGCCATCATCATCGGCGGCATTGGCAGTATGCCGATGTTCTTGCAATATGTGTTCATCGTGCTGGGTGTGCTTGCCGTTAAAATTGCGTTTTCCTCCAACACGCTTACCGGCACCATCATCGTTCCCCTCGTGCTTGCGCTCGGTGCGCAGCTTGGAGCCGGCGCAGCATCCCTCGCCTTTGCAGCAGGCTTCGCTGCCAATCTGGCGGTCATCCTCGTCACCACGTCGCCTGTCAACATACTTCCCTATACGACAGGCTATTTCTCCATTGCAGACATGGCAAGGGCGGGTATTGCCTTCGCACCCATCATTGCACTTGTCATAGCGCTCGTGTTCAGCACCATCGGAAAACTCATGGGCCTGGCATGAGGCGTGCTGGTACCACATGGGCAGCACAGCCGGCCTCATCGCCAGCATTGCAGGCTCGTCAGCGCGATGATTCCCCGAATACCTTCTGATAGAGATCTTCACCATGACTGTGCTGGGAAGGTGCACCGGGTACGATCCGGAAGCTGCGTGCACCGTCAGATGATCGCTCAGCCCTCATCATCAACGTAGTATCACGCGAAGCTGCATTGAAATATGAGGCAAAGGTATGCAGATGCGTGACAAACAGTATCCTTGCCCCGCTTTCCAGCAGCGCGCTCACAATCTGCCGCGCAATCTCGGACCCCTCCCGCTCATTGGTTGCCGCAAAGGATTCATTAAAGAGCACAAGACTGTGCGGCCTGATCTGCTGGACGATGCTGTTCATGCGTTGCAGTTCTTCATCGAATTTGCCCGACCGCATCTTGCGGTCCTCTCTGCGTCGATAGTGGGTAAAGATTCCCGTCCTGATATCTGCAGCAAAGCTGGAGGCACACACAAACATCCCGGCCTGCATCATGAGCTGGGCGATTCCAATGCTTTTCATAAAGGTAGATTTCCCGCCTTCATTGACCCCGGTGATGATCACCAGATTCTTTCCGTCAGCATCCATCGCATTGCCAATGGATGTTCTGCCCGACACCAGCGAGAGACAGGGATTGATCACATCCCTGCAGTGGAGCACAAGAGTCCCCATCTTTTCCGGTATCGGAAAACATGCAGGTTCGCCAAGCCCGGTCAACTTATGGTGCAGATTGAGGCAACCCAGATAGAATGCCAGCTCCTGCTTGAGGACGCGGAAGAAATTCTCGACATGTTCTGCGGAGCGCGCCAGTGCATCTGCCGCAAAATTGATGCCTCTGTCGCGCAATTCAGCCAGTGCCCGCGTGCCTGACTCGTCTCTGGGATCAAGACTGAATGAGTATGAGGGAGCTTTCGGTCCCAGTACGGATCTCAGCCAGTGCGCGCTCCTTGCGTTCGGCTTTCTGAGCATATGATTACAGATCTCATTTCCCGGCCCAAGCATGGCGCTTACCATCACACCGCCATCAAAACGCAAGTCCTTCAGATAGCTGCGAACGGTAGTCAGATAGCCTTCATCCAGCTCTTCCAGCACCATGGCTAGAAATCTCGTCCAGCCTTCGGATTTGAAGCTGGCCTGGTGTTCTGCAGCAACATCTCTCAGCCTTGACAGGAGGGGAAGGTATGCCTCAAGCAGGCGTACTGCACTGTGCAGAAGCGAAGAAGGAGAAGCGCCAAACAGGCCAAGCCAGCTTTTTCGCTTCACTTCAAGCGCCTCATCTGCAAGGGCGTAGAGCGTGCGCACCGCTTCTTCATTCCTGATACAATCGTCGAGAATCTGCTGGCGGTAGAGAATCGTTTCCACATCCAGGAGGCTCTGGAACAGCGCACTTCGGACTATGGTGCCGATGAACTGATCCCCCGAAGACATGGCATCAAGGAGCACATCAAGATCGAAATCCCGGAGCATTGCTTCAACATTCGGCGCACCAGGCACACCTGGATCGAAGTCTCTGTCCCTGTACATCAACAATACCTTCATGAGATCACCTCCCCGGAAACGGAACCGCGGGTTTTCTCATGATCATGTACGATGAACGGCATCCTGCCTGCATCTGCCAGTCTGCGCTTGAGCTGTTCATAGGTAAGCTCGTATTTCTCCGCGATTGATCTGGCATATGCCAGACCGTCAGCAGGCTTCTTTTCGAGCCTGAATGTCCTGATCGATGGATCCCGGACATCAACCA
>JAOABY010000028.1 GCA_026418115.1 Spirochaetaceae bacterium
GCCTGAATGACTCAGGAGTGGTACCAATACCGAGTTCCTGTACCTGTTTTGCCTGGCTGATCATCGCAGAGAGCTCGGCAAGTCCCTGCTCCCATGCAGCATCCGAGGGAAACAGTCTGGACAGATTCCACTTGTGCTCGGGCGGCACCTGGTCTCTCGTGGGGATCGTCACACTCATATTCTTTCCTTTCTTTGTCATATTGTGCGCAGGGTCGATGCCCTGATCTGCAGTGTGTAGGGCAGCCTTACATGGCGCCCCGGTTTTCCATCCAGCATCTCGAGCACAACTCTGGCGGCTTCCTCTCCCTTTTCTCTGCCGGGCTGTGCAATGGTGGTGAGGGCAGGCTCAATCAGCATTGATTCAGGTATGCCGTCAAATCCTGCAATGGCCACATCTTCAGGTATTCGCAAGCCTGCTTCCCTGGCTGCCAGGATGACACCAATTGCTGCAATATCGGACATGGCAACGATGGCATCCGGTCTGTCGTACGAAGAGAAGAGCATCCTGGCTGTCTGCATGCCTGCCTGAATGGAGGAAGGGCACCCCATGATACGCACATCCCGCTCAAGCTCCAGATTGTAGGGTGCAAGTGCCTGCCAGAAACCTTCCAGCCTCTTTTCAACCACGATGGAACGGCGGTTCTCCTCATGGGGTTTGATATCGGGCGCGAGAGCAAAGATCGCGATGCGCCTGCGGCCGAGTGAGACGACATGCTGCATGAGATCGTATGCTGCCTTTTCGTGATCGATACCAATATTGATGGTCTGTGATGATTCTTCGCCGTCAATGGTGACGAAAGGTATGTGATTGCGCTCGAGCAGCGCCACAACTTCATGATCAGGCCCCACTCCGATGGTAATAAGCCCATCTACATACGCTTTTCGTGCGGCTTCCAGTATCTTGCCCTTGATGAGCGGCAGCATTGCGAGTGAGAGTTCACGCCGCTCGCATTCTTCTCCTATACCGCTTATGACCTGACTCAAATGAGGATTGTCAAACACTTCTCCTATTGGCTGCGGTAACAGCACTCCCAGCGCGCCAAGCCTCTTGGTAGTGAGCGAACGAGCAAATGGATTGGGGACATAGCCGAGTTCCTCGACAATCGCCATGATTCGGGCGTATGTCTCCCGGGAAATTCTTTCTGGAGCGTTGAGCGCAAAGGACACGGTGGTCTTTGAAACCCCCGCGCGTTCCGCAATGTCCTTGATCGTTACCTTTGCCATGGAATTGTATACTATACCATCGAGCCATGCAGGTCAAAGGTGCCAACGCACGATTACCGCAGGAAATCCGCCGGTATTTGCCCCTCGACTGCAACTGTGCTAACATTAGAATATGAATAATGATGTGTCTGTCAGACTCCCCGACGGGAAAATCGTAGCATGCGCCAGAGGTACTGCAGCGCTCAAGGTGTTACAGGATACCGGCATATGGAATGCGAGAGGTGCCATCCGACCTGTTGCAGTCTTCATGAATAATGAACCGGCACCGCTGGGTATGACTCTTGAGGCTGATTGCATGATAGCTCCAATCTGGCCTGATCATCCCCAGGGAGCCGAGATCTATCGTCGATCGCTCTGTTTTCTTCTTGCATTTGCCTCGAGAAAGGTATTCTCTTCACGGCGCCTGACCGTCAGCATGGCCATCGGCAATGGCTATTACCATTACTATGACGATGATATTCCACTGGCCGCCGGGGAAATCGAGCGGCTGGCACGTGAAATGCGGACGCTTGTCGCGGAGGATCTCCCCATTACCGTAACGCAGTATTCCTATCATGATGCTCTGGAATACTTCAGGAATGCAGACCAGCCGGAAACCCTCGCCCTGCTCGAGTACGGCAATGATCCTTTCATAGCGCTGAACGAATGCAATGGTTTCAAGGACCTCTATATCGCACCGCTTGTGCCTTCAACAGGTATGCTCGACACCTGGGAACTCATCCCGTACAAGCGCGGCATGCTGCTCCGCTTCCCGCACACGAAGACACCGGGTGAACTTGATGCCTTTGCGGACATACCCGTACTCTATGACATCGCAGAAGAGTACGAGCGCAAGGGCAGAATCCTTCACGCGCCGAGCATAGGCGCTCTCAACCGCATCAATCAGGAAGGCAGAATACAGGAATTCATCATGATTGCGGAAGCGCTGCAGAACAAGAAGCTTTCGCAGATTGCCGACACCATTGCCGAGAAGGCAGATCGTGTGCGGGTTGTCCTGATTGCCGGCCCCTCAAGCTCGGGCAAGACATCGACTGCAAAGAAGCTCGCCATCCAGCTCAAGGCCCTGGGCATCGAGCCAGTACCCATCGAGCTTGACAATTATTTCGTTGACCGTATCCGCACCCCGCTTGATGAAGACGGAAAGCCTGATTTTGAATGTCTGGAAGCGCTCGACATCGAATATCTCAATCACCAGCTACTGGATCTCTTTGAAGGAAGGGCGGTCGAGCTCCCCCTCTATGATTTCAAGTCGGGAGTTCGCAAGAATTCGGGTAAAACCCTTTCGCTCCGCGGAAATGAGATACTCATACTTGAAGGCATTCACGGCCTGAACGACAGGCTCACCCCGCTCATTCCACACGAACAGAAATTGAAAATCTATGTTTCCGCCCTCACCCAGCTCAACCTTGACGACCACAACCGGGTACGCACCACCGACTATCGTCTCCTTCGCCGGATGGTACGGGATTACAATTTCCGCGGGCATGGTGCCAGGCAGACTCTCGCCATGTGGTCCTCAGTGCAGAGAGGCGAGAGAAAATACATCTTCCCCTTCCAGGGATCTGCCGATATCGCCTTCAATTCCGCGTTGGACTACGAGCTGGGCGTGCTCAAGCTCTTTGCTGAACCACTGCTCAAGCTGGTAAAGCCTGATGAGCCAGAGTACACGGAAGCACGCCGCATTCAGGCATTCATCGACAGGATTTCACCGATCTCGCCCCAGTTTGTGCCTGGAGACTCAATCCTGCGGGAGTTCATCGGCGGCAGCATGTTCAAGTACTGAAGCGCGTGCAGCACACTGTTCTCAGCCCAGGCGGTACTGTGCCGGGCGGCGGTCGCCCAGCACATTGTTGTAGGGATTGAGCTGCTTGTCTCTTGCCTGCGCAGGGTCGATATCGGCTACCAGGATGGCCTCCTCCGTACGGGAGCCCTGCAGCAGATACTCCCCCTTGGGCGAGACCAGTACGCTGCCCCCGGTGAACTCGAGCCGTTCTTCTTCTCTGTGTTCTGCACCTGTTCTGTTCACCGTCGCGATGTAGATACGGTTCTGGACAGCAGCAGCAAAATCAGCGCGCTGGCAGTATGGGAGCACCAGGTTGCTGGGATGTGCGACAAGGTCAGCTCCCAGGAGCGCCAGAGTACGGTAACTTTCCGGGAAAAACCAGTCGAAACAGATAGCCATTCCAATATGCAGCCGGCGATATTCGAAGACAAAAAAGCCTGTGTTGCCTGGTTTGAAGAAGAGAGTCTCCTTGTAGAAGAGGTGCGTCTTGCGATACACCAGTCGCTGCCCATCCGGGAAGACCGCTGCCGCTGCATTGTAGAGATCAGTGCCATCCCTTTCTGCAAATCCGAAGATCAGACACGCATCCAGAGTCGATGCCAGGTGAGCCATGGCATCCATCCTTGGGCCGTCGGCAGGCTCCGAAAGCGCATACGCTTCTTCCTGTGCGATGAATTGATATCCTGAAAGAGCAAGTTCGGGATAAATGTAGACATCAGCGCGCTGCTGTGCGGCAAGTTCCGCCATGCGCGCGAAATTACGATCCGGTTCCCCAAAGACAGGTTCAAACTGTACCAATGCTACACGCACCTCTGCCTCCTGCTTGACATGCAGCGCTCCTGCGCCAGTTCTGTGCCGGCAACACTACAAACAAGGGGCGCACAGCCTCGCATGGCCGCACGCCCCTTTTCCGATTCAGTTTCTTCCCGGTTTCACGCACTCGCTGGCCTGTACCAGGACAGTTGCTCTCCTCATCATCTCACCTGAGCTACCGCATAGTCCAATGCTTCCTGCAGCATGGACTCGGGAATCTGGCGGATATGGCCTTCTTCCATCATGCTCTGCACCAGAGCGCGGGATGCCATGATATCCTCTTTGGCTTTGCTATAGATAGTTTCCCATGTGTCCGAGATGCGAGCCACGCCTTCTTCGATGGCAGCCATCGCAACGTCTGCCGCTTCACGGGCGAAGACTTCAGTCTCTTCCATCGTTGCGATGATGTTGTCGGGATGAATGCCTCTTGATTTGGCGAAATCGGCAATGGAGTGTGCACACCGGATTGCCATGCCGTCGGTGATCTTGCGGGATCGCACCAGCAGCGCTCCCTTGAGAAGGCCGGGGAAGCAGATGGAATTGTTCACCTGATTGGGGAAATCGCCCCGACCGGTGGCGACGATGAAAGCTCCTTCTTCCTTGGCGGCATATGGCCAGATTTCGGGCACCGGATTGGCGCAGGCAAACACGATGGATCGAGGCGCCATCGAGCGAACCCACTCACGCTTCACCGTATCGGGACCCGGTGTCGAGAGCGCAATGAGCACATCAGCGCCTTTGATCGCCTCTGCTTCAGTTTCGACACACGCTGGATTTGTTTGCAGGCACAGCTCCCATTTCCGGTAGTAGCGGGTATCCTGCTCGATATCCTTGCGGTTTCGGTGGAGTGCACCCTTGCTGTCGAATATGATCATGTTCTCACCCTTGCCGCCGTCCGCAAGAATGAGCCGTGCAATGGTGGTATTGGAAGCGCCTGCTCCCAGCAGAACGATCTTTGCATCTGCAAGGCTCTTGCCGGCAAGCTCGAGCGCATTGAGCAGTCCCGCGAGGGTGACACATGCAGTTCCCTGCGCATCATCATGCCATACAGGGATATCGCATGCCTCACGCAATTCATCGAGTACCTTGAAGCAGTTGGGCTGACTGATGTCCTCAAGGTTGACGCCACCCACCGATGGCTCGAGCATTTTGACGAACTCGATGATCTTGTCCGGATCGGGCTTACCATCAGCCCCACGAGAGTTCACGCACAGCGCGATCGCATCGACCCCTCCCAGGTATTTCATCAGAAAAGCCTTGCCTTCCATAACACCGAGGCCGCCCGGAGGGGTGCAGTCGCCATCTCCCAGCACCCGGGTAGAGTCAGAGACCACTGCAATCAGATTGCCTCTGTTCGAGAGAAAGAACGACTCATCATTAGCATCCCTGATGGTGGTAGAAATCTTGCTCACACCAGGGGTGTACCACACATTGAACCAGTTGAAGCCGTACAGGCCGGCCTTCGGCACTACCTGAATCTTGCCGCCATAGAATCTGTGGGCTTTCTCCGAGAGTGTCTTGAGGAAGATCGTCTGCGCACGGGCTCTCTGCTCGGGGGTGAGGTCCGCAGGAAGTGCCTCAGACAGATTGTCGAGACTGATGTCAAGTTTCATGATCACTTTCCTTTTCTTTTTCAAAATCAATAGAAGCCCGTAAGGGCCTTGATGTACTGGAGCCGCAGGTATTCCTCGGGATGCTGGGCGTTGACAGCGGCCATCTTGCCCTGCATCTGATCGAGCGATGAGAAGCCAAGGGACTCAACAATCTCATCGAGTTCCTCCAGCATGGTGCCAAGCACCTTCCATCCCTTCTGATAGATGACAGAGCATACTTCGGTAGCGCTTGCGCCTGCGAGTATGCATTTGGCCACTGCTTCACCAGAATGAATACCGGTGGAGGAGACGATTTCCACGCCTGCCCTCTTGTAGAGTATGGAAGTCCACCGCAGGGTTTCATGATACTCGACCGGGCTCGAGAGAGGCTGCACACCGGCAAGTTTCATGCTGGTAAGATCAATATCGAATCGATAGAAGCGGTTGAAGAGCACTACGGCATTCACCCCTTCCTTGGAGAGACCATGCACCAGGTGCGGCAGGCTCGTATAGTTCGATCCGAGCTTAACCTGTATCGGCAGTCTGGTAGCCAGTCTGGCCTCCTTGACGGTCGACAGCACCTTCTGCTCGATTTCCCTGCCGCTCACCGATGGCGAGAAAGGCATGAAAGCGATATTGAGCTCAAGCGCATCCGCTCCGGCCTCCTCGATTCGACGGGCAAATTCCGCCCAGTTGCCAGTACCGACAAGATTGATGCTCGCGAAGATAGGCACATTCTGCGCTCTCTTCTTTGATTCTCTGATCAGTTCGAGGTACTCTTCGGAATATTCTTCCCAGGCAGTTCTCGCAATGAAGGCTTCTGCTTCGGGATAGCTGTCGATATCGATGCCTTCAAGTTCCTTGCCGAGCGTTGCGAGTATCTGCTCCTCGAAGAGCGACTTGAGGACAATTGCTCCCGCACCGGAACCTGCTGCTTTCTCCACACCATCAGCAAGCCCCGTGAGCCCTGATGCACCCACGATGATGGGATTGTTGAGCCTGATTCCCATCAGCCACGTTCCGAGATTCGCCATGCTTCGCTCCTTCCTATGGAATAATTGTATCAGAGAACGTGGCTGCGGAACAGGCTCGATTTACAGATCGAGCGCTTTTTCGGCTATCCTGGCCTCAACCCTTGCGATGAAGTGTTCCAGACTCACGCCGTTCTCCTGCGCTCCGGTGCGCAGACGAAGAGAAATGGTGCGCTCATCCTGCTCACGTTGACCGACAATCGCCATATAGGGAATTCTGCGGTTCTGCGCATCTCTTATTTTGGCATTCATGCGCTCTTCAGAAAGCATTCCTACAGCCCGGATGCCATGGCGCCTGAGCTGATCCACCACTTCGCGTGCATATCCATCGAAGGCCGGCGCCACGGGAATGACTGCTACCTGCTCGGGCATAAGCCAGACAGGGAAAGCGCCCGCGTAATGCTCGACGAATACTCCAAAGAATCGCTCTATCGATCCCAGCAGCGCGCGGTGCACCATGTACGGTCGCTTCTGGCGCCCATCCCTGTCAATGTAGGTCATGTCAAAACGCTCGGGAAGATTGAAGTCGAACTGGATCGTGGTCATCTGCCACTCGCGGCCAATTGCATCCTTGATCTTGAGATCGATCTTGGGGCCGTAGAACGCTCCACCACCTTCATCTACCTCGTACTCGAGCCCTTCCGCCTCGATCGCCTTGCGGAGTGACACCAGGGCTTGATCCCATCGATCCTGCTCGCCTACTGAATCCGCAGGCCTGGTCGCTAGGTAAGCCTTGATTTCGGAAAAACCGAGTGTTTTCCACATCGAGAGGCTGAAACGAAGCACCTCGAGAATCTCATCCTCGATCTGTTCCGGAGTGCAGATGATATGTGCATCATCCTGGGTAAAGCCGCGCACGCGCATGAGCCCGTGCAGTACACCGGAACGCTCATACCGGTAAACCGTACCCAGTTCTGCCCAGCGGAGCGGCAGATCCCGGTAGGAATGTACCGAGCTCTTGTAGATCATGATGTGGAAGGGGCAATTCATCGGCTTGATGTAATAGTCATCCTCATCAATGGTCATCGGCGCATACATATTGCCCTTATAGAAGCCAAGATGCCCAGAGGTTTCCCACAGCCAGCTCTTGCCGATGTGCGGAGTAAAGAGAATGTCGTATCCATTGCGATAATGCTCGTCGCGCCACCACTTCTCAAGCTCAACGCGTACCCGACCACCTCTCGGATGCCAGTAGATCAGACCGGGACCTGCTTCTTCATGCACCGAAAAAAGATCGAGTTCCTTGCCAAGCTTCCGGTGATCACGCCGCTCAGCCTCTTCCAGCATCTTCAGATAGGCATCGAGTTCGGCTCTGGTGCTGAAGGCATAGGCGTAGATTCGGGTGAGCATGGGGCGAGTCTCGTCTCCATGCCAGTATGCGCCGGCGACCGTCCTCAGCTTGAATGCATCGGGTCGCAGATCTCTGGTAGACGCTACATGGGGACCTCTGCAGAGGTCAATGAAGTCATCCTGCTGGTAGACAGTCAGTGTCCCATCTTCAAGGCCTTCTATCAGCTCAAGCTTGAATGGCTGGTCGGCGAAGATTCTGCGCGCTTCTTCCTTGCTGACTTCTCTCCTGGCAAATTCATGGCCACCAGCAATGATTCTCCGCATCTCCTTTTCGATTGCGGGGAGGTCATCATTGGAAATGGGGGAGGGAAACAGAAAATCATAGTAGAAACCATCCTGGATTGCCGGACCGATTCCAAGCTTCACGCCAGGATAGAGGTGCTGCACTGCCTCAGCCATCACGTGAGCCAGCGAGTGCCTTACCGTTGTAACGTCGTGTGCCATGCGAGCTCTCCTTGCACAACAAGAATCACGGATCCCCGAAATTGGGGGCTCCAATGCAAAAGGCCTTCACGGAACGCGTCCGCACGTGAACATCGATGCTCCGAGTTCCACGTAAGGACGAATTCCGTGAAGGCCTTTCCTCACGGCAATCCGCGGTACCACCTTACTTCGGCACCCCGCGACAGGGGCCGCGCTCGTCGCCGATAACGGACGGCAACCGTCCCGGAATACTGCCATGCTCAGCATGGGTTCACCCGGGAAGCTCCGGAGTGGTGTTCGCCGGCTGTCTGCAGGATTCTTCCACCCATGCAGGCTGATACATGCCCCTGCATGGAATCCCTCTCTGTGCCCGACACGTCCGGGTACTCGTCTCCATCGACGCTTGTTGCTATATTGTCATCAGCACCGGCTGAGGTGTCAAGTAGCCGATGGTCTTGTTCCAAAGTTGCAGAATGGTTATTTTTCTCAATATGGCTGTGAGTGGAAAGACGGACACCACTCCACTTGTGGTGGAGGAAACTGATCAGGTTCCGGCAGAACCTGAAGACTATCGCGTGTACCTGATCAATGACGATTTCACTACCATGGAATTCGTCATTTCGGTGCTGATGTCGGTGTTTCACAAATCGCTCACGGAAGCAAGTACGCTCACGCTCGAGGTGCACCGCCGCGGGCGTGGCATGGTAGGCGTGTACCCCTATGATATTGCAGTGACCAAGATTGACCAGGTTCACATGATGGCCCGGCAGCGAGGATTCCCGCTCCGCTGCACCATGGAGAGAGCATGAAAGTAAGCCCTGAAGTTCAAGCAATTTTTAATGCTGCCTATAACGAGGCAAAGATTCGCAACCACGAATACCTGATGCCCGAACACATTCTCTTTGCCGGTCTCTCGTTCGAGAAGGTGCGCAGCATCTTTGAAAGCTGCGATGCCGATCTCGAACAGATGAGAAGAGGCATTGAGGCGTACTTCGAGCAGAAGATGCCCATCATCAAGAACGCCGAGCCGATCCAGAGCGCGGGCTTTCAGGCCGTGATTGAGCGTGCCGTCATGCAGTCACAATCTGCGGGCAAGGATGAAGTCCAGATCAGCGATCTGATTGTTTCTCTCTATGACGAGGAGCGCACCTATGCCGGCTACCTCATGCGCAAGCTCGGCATCAAGCGGTTGCAGCTGCTCGAGGTGCTGAGTCACGGCTCCTCGGAAGAGGAAAAGGACGACGACATCCTCTATGGAGAGGAGTCCGAGTCCACTGAGGAAAGAGGCGAAGAACAGACAAGAGACCGGAAAGGTAGCCGCGCTTCGGCACTTGAGCGATTCGCAACGGACCTGACAGCCCTTGCAGCAGCCGGCAAGCTCGAGCCGGTGATCGGCCGGGAGGCGGAAATAGAACGTACCATTCAGGTACTCTGCAGAAGGCTCAAGAACAATCCCATCCACGTCGGCGATGCCGGCGTCGGCAAAACAGCCATCACTGAGGGACTTGCCCAGCGCATTGCTGCAGGCAATGTGCCGCCGAAGCTTCGTGGCTATACCATCTGGTCACTTGACATGGGTGCATTGCTTGCTGGCACCAAATTCCGCGGTGACTTTGAAGAGCGAATCAAGAAGGTGGTCGATATACTCATCAAGAAAGAGAAAGTCATTCTTTTCATTGACGAGATCCACACCATTGTAGGCGCCGGAGCAGTCACAGGCAGTTCGCTGGATGCTTCCAACCTTCTGAAACCAGCCCTCGCTACGGGCAAGCTGAGGTGCATCGGCTCCACAACCTACGAGGAATACAACAAGTTCTTCGACAAGGATCGCGCGCTCTCAAGGCGCTTCCAGAAAATCGATATTGTTGAGCCGACTGTACAGGAGACAATCCAGATTCTCCAGGGTCTGCGCCCCAAATATGAAGAGTACCACAATGTCCGCTACACCGATGAGGCTCTCGAGGCTGCGGTGCGTCTCGCCTCGCAATTCATTACCGAGCGAAAACTACCGGACAAGGCTATCGATGTCATCGATGAAGCCGGTGCGCTCGCACGCATGAATGCCTACAAGCTCAATCCTGAGCGAGAGCCTGAAGTCATTCAGATCACCCCCCGCGAGATTGAAGTAGTCGTTGCAAAGATTGCACGAATACCCGAGAAAACCGTGACTTCCTCCGAGAAGGATAAGCTGGCAACACTCGAAGCAACGCTCAAGCGGGAAGTATTCGGTCAGGACAGTGCAATCGAAACAGTCGTCAAGGCTGTCAAACGCTCACGTGCGGGGTTCAGGGCTCCGGACAAGCCGATTGCAAACTTCCTCTTTGTAGGCCCGACTGGAGTCGGCAAGACCGAGCTGGCTCGTCAGCTTGCCAGACATCTCGGCATACCGCTGCACCGGTTCGACATGAGCGAGTATCAGGAAAAGCACACAGTAAGCCGGCTTATCGGCTCACCCCCAGGCTATGTGGGCTATGAAGAAGGCGGACTGCTGACGGATGCAATCCGCAAGACACCAAATGCTGTCGTTCTTCTGGACGAGATCGAGAAGGCGCACCCGGACATCTACAACATTCTGCTCCAGATCATGGACTATGCCACACTCACTGACAATCAGGGGAGGAAAGCCGATTTTCGCAATGTCATTCTGATCATGACCAGCAACGCCGGGGCACGCGACATCGGTAAGCCGCTGATTGGCTTCGGTGAGCGGCAGATGAGCGCTTCTGCGCTCGATGAGGCGGTAGAACGAACCTTCAGCCCCGAATTCCGCAACCGACTCGACGCGGTCGTGCATTTCAGCAATCTGCCGATGCCTGTGATCGAACGCATCGTGCTGAAAGCCCTCGATGAGTTCAGGGCTCAGCTTGAGGAGAAGAAGGTCCGCCTGATGGTTGATGATGCCGTAGTGCATCACCTCGCCGAGCGCGGGTATTCGCCTGAATTCGGCGCACGCAACATCAACAGGCTCATCGAGGACCAGATCAAGTCCTTCTTTGTGGACGAGGTCCTGTTCGGCAGGCTTGAGCACGGCGGTACGGCTACTGCACACCTGCAGGGTGAAACCATTGTCTTTGAGGTAGAGCCTCTGAAGGCATGAAAGCGCAAGGATTATGATACCGCATCTGCGTGTCGAGCAGGACCTCGGTCCGGAAGACTACTTCCAGTTTCCTGACCCCAGAAGAGCTGGTGATATTGTCTGCAGAGGTGCGAACCTTTCTCCAGGCGTGCTGCTGTCTGCCTACCGCCAGGGCATCTTTCCCTGGTTCTCTGCCAGAGAGCCGATTACCTGGTACAGCCCGGATCCACGGTTTGTGCTGCCGGCAGGGCAACTGCATATTTCCGAATCCGCCCGCAGATTGCTGAACAAGGCTCGCAGCCCTGCATCGGGCATCAGGATCACGCTTGACCAGCAATTTGAAAAGGTTATCAGATCATGTGCCACGGTGAAGCGGCGCTTTCAGTTTGGTAGCACATGGATTACCTCTTCGATGATCGATGCATACTGCAGACTCCATGAGCTGGGATATGCCCATTCTGTGGAAGTCTGGCGGGGCAGCAGTCTTATAGGCGGGCTGTACGGAGTCAGTCTTGGCGCCGCTTTTTTCGGAGAATCCATGTTCAGCATGGAGAGCGGCGCATCAAAGATCGGTTTTCTCACGTTTGCCCGCCAGCTTTTCGATCGTGGATACGAATTCATTGATTGTCAGGTTCCAACGGAGTATCTCAGGCTCATGGGCGCTGTCACGGTTGCGAGGGATACCTATCTTCAGATGCTGGCACATGCGCTCCTTGCACCAGACGCAATCGGCCCATGGACCCACGGTATGCCCGAAGTGAGATGTACCCATGCGGCATCCCTTGTCAGAGAAGGAGATGGAATGAGATGAAACTTCTGTTCGTGCAACTGCCATCGCAATCTCCCGACTGGAGTACCGCACCGGCCAATGTGCCTCTTGCTGCAGGCTATCTTGCTTCCTTTGCCGAATCCAGAGGCCTCCTGACCAGAAGAGACTGGGAAATACTCGACAGCGATACCATGAATCACGGTTCGGACATGGCAATCATCAACGCCATAGCCCAGAAGGAACCTGACATTGTGGGCTTCACGCTGTACAGCTGGAATCTTGAGCGCAGTCTTTTCATAGCCGAACGGCTCTCCTGGATGCTTCCACGGACGCGGCTGATCGCGGGAGGCCCTGAAGTCGTAGAGGGCATGCCCGTTTTCTCCCGCTCTCCCTTCACAAGCCTGGTAGCCGGCGAAGGCGAACTGGCATTCTGCGACCTGCTGCAGGATATCCAACAGCACCGGCCACTCTCCAGAGTCTATCGAGGCAGAGAACTCGTCGAGCTTGATGACCTCCCCAATCCCTACCTCACGGGCGCCCTTCCCTTCAGCACCGACATGCAGGTGCATCTTGAAACAGTGCGTGGCTGCAGCTCCAGATGCGCCTACTGCTATTACGGCAAGGCATATCCTCTCGTACGCCGATTTCCTGAAGATCGGGTACTCGAAGTCATCCGGGAAGCAGCCGCTGCAGGTGTCCAGGAAGTCTATCTCATGGACCCCACGTTTAATGCAAGACCGGAATTCCCTCAATTTCTTCGGAGTATCGCCGAGGTGAATGACGACCGTCTCTCACTGCACACGGAACTCAGGCTGGAAGGCATCACGGAAGAGATCTCGAGGCTGCTCAAGAAGGCCGGAATTGCTTCTGTGGAAGCCGGTCTCCAGAGTGTAAATCAGCGAGCGCTTGATGCGATCAGACGTCCTTTTGACCGGAAAGCCTTCGAACGTGGCGCCGAACTCCTTCAGAAGCAGAAGATTCCCATTCATACTGGCATTATTCTGGGCCTGCCCTTCGACGGTTATGAACAGGTAATCGAAACCTACGATTTCCTCGGCATGCAGGGTCTCGGCCAGGAGGCAGAGGTCTATCAGCTCTCATTGCTGCCTGGCACGGAATTGCGCGAACATGCCGATGAATGGGGCATGTCGTACATGGAGAGCCCACCCTACCTCGTTACCAGCACCCACTGGATCTCCCAGGATGACATGGTCGATGCGATTGCAGCCTTTGAGGAAAGCTTCGAAGTCGAGTGGGGCATGACTCCCGCCCCGCACTTCACAGCTCTGAGAAATGGCTATGTGGCCTTTGTCGATACAAGACGGGCAGAAAATATCGATTTCGTGCGCCTCAATCCGGAGAAACTTTCGAATTCCCTCACCATGCTGGTGGATGCGGATGACCCTGAAACCATCATGCGCCTGGTCCGCGCAGCAAAAGACCTTCGGAAAGATAATCCGTTCTCCCTCTACCAGATCGTGCTGACCAGCGAAACAAGAATTCCTTCAGACAAACTGGTGGAACGCATTCGCGACGCTTTCTACAATCCTGAACACTTCTTTGAAGCTACCCACCTGATATCTCCCGACATGCAGCAGAGCTATCAGGTGCGCATGTTCTTTGCCACGAGAAACTTTGCGCTCGCCTACCGAGCGATGGAAGAAGCTCAGGACCTCGAGACCATGGTCGTGCTCACACGCAGAGGCGGCTACAATGCCGAACGACTGGCCGAGCTCCTGCCCTATGTCATCTTTGACAAGACTACCCTGCCATTCGACAGGCTGTACGAGCTTCTGACCATCTACGCTGACTATCCTCACATGCTCATCGAAGCGCCCGAAGGCCTCATCTGAACCTGCCTGTAGCTGTCAGCGGGCATTGCACGCAACGAACAGAAAATAGAGGCTGCCCNATATGTGCATGGAGCAGCCTCAAGCACGCATGATCAGTACATGGCCGAGAGATCCGCTTCCCACACACCCTTGCCAGTTGAGAGATAGGAGCGAATATTCGCTACAGTATCGGCAACCGCCTTGCGTGTTGCCTGATTGGTGGAACCTCCAACATGAGGGGACAGGATGACATTAGGCAGGGTATGGATGGGGTAACGGGAAGGAGCACCCTTCACTCCTGAAGGTGGATAGACATACCAGGTATCGATGCCAGCCCCTTTCAGCACACCATCACGGAGTGCTTCATACAGACCCCGCTCATCAACGATCGAGCCACGCCCGACATTGACCAGGAATTTGCCTTGCATGCTGCGCAGGATGTCTGCCGACAACAACCCTTCTGTTTCCTGTGTCGCAGGCAGGGCAACTACAATGATTTCAGCAGCATCGATGGCATGCTGGAGATCCGGGATGACGCTGTCGAATCCTTCGGGAACCGGCGCGGAGGGATTCTTTCTCCAGCCATGAACAGTACAGGAAAAGGCCTTGAGCAATCTGGCGAGTTCTCGTCCAATTGCTCCCGTACCAAGGATGGTCACAGTCTTGCCATAGATACTGTCCCAGTTGTCTTCCGCGCCTCTGTTCACCCAGAAGCCGTGCCAGATCTCCTGACGCAGATCATTGTGATATTCTATTACCCTGCCATAGAATGCAAGCATCATGGCGAGCGCGCGCTCCGCAACGTCGAAAGCATTCGAATGAACATTGCAGACACGTACTCCGCGCTCCAGCAGCTGCGCTGCCGGCAGATGGTTTATTCCTGTAAATGGCTGGAACACCACCTTGAGGCGAGTCGCTCTGAGCAATACATCATGGGGAACCCTGCCTGCCAGGACAGCATCAAGCTCAGGTATGGCAGATGCATCGGGAGTGAGCCCCTCAAGCCATGTGTGTTCGGGAAATTCCTCGCGAAGATTCCTTATCACCTCACTCCAGATTGAATGAAGCGGCATAAACGAGCCAATGATCATGTGGTGCCTCCAGTGACAGTGCTGTGCATGCACACGATATCGCCGCAATGGTCATCAATCAAGAGGAGGTCCTGCCTGCGCGCATGCCTGCCCTCAAGGGAGTACAGGCGTACTCGCACCATGCGCTCATTCTGGAAAAATGGCGGATTTCGCGATATGAATTGCAAAGGCTGTGATTGTGCCTTTTTCATGCCGATAAACAAAAGGGAGAATATCGTTCGATGAAAAGAAACCCGCATGGAATCAGAATCGCACTGATGGCTTTGGTTTGTCTGCTCCTTGTATCGGGCTGCGCTACTACCACGAGGAGAACTTCTTCAATCATGGATCTGCTCCAGAGTGACGATCCTTCGGCAATAGACAGCTTCTTTGCGAATCTCGATCAGATCAACAAACCGATCGATGATGAACGGTTCAAGGAATACAAGGGTCTCTATCCTCTGCATGTGGCAGTGATGAGGAATCAGCTTGGCAATGTCAGCAAGTTCCTGTACAGGGGAGCCGATCCCAACGTCAAGGACCCCACAGGAAAGACACCCCTGCGCTATGCAGTGGACCGTCAGAAATTCGAGATGGTGGAGATACTGTCCGCGCGTGGAGCAGATCCCTTCCTTCCTGATGCCGCAGGTGTGACTCCTGCAAGAGTTGCGCTTGAAAAGGGCTCCGACATGGTCGATGCCATGTTCAACTCCAGGAATCTCAATGAAAGTGGTCCTGATGGCAGAACCATCCTCCATCTTGCGGCTGATGCCCTGCAGGAAAAAGTAGTGCGCATGCTGCTCGACAAGGGAGCTTCGGTACAGAAACAGGACAAGGCACTCAAAACCCCTCTGGACACTGTCCTGCTCTACCCCGACAGGATAGAGGCTGCCCGCATTGCCGAGATGCTCATCCAGAAGGGAGCGAATCCTTCCTATCCTGAATTTGCATGGTTTGCCCAGGCGGTGCGCGCTACGGATTACCAGTCGGCACGTTTCGAGAATGGCAATACCGCACTCCATGAGGCGACACGGCGATATCAGTACGGTTTTGCCCAGTTCATGCTCGACCAGGGAATCAAGCCGGACAGCCGCAACGCTGCCGGTGAGACCCCGCTTCACAGTGCTGTCAAAAGTGGCTGGATCGCAGGCGCACAGCTCCTGCTCGATCGAGGCGCCAATCCCAATGCCCGCGACAGCCAGGATAACACCCCACTCCACATGAACATGCCTGCGCCAGCGCGTCTCCAGATGATCAGCCTGCTGCTCTCCCGGAAAGCCGATCCCGCCCTCAAGGACAGCCATGGGAATACGGTGCTGCACAAGGCGGTGCTCAACAGTTATGAGCCTCCCGTAGTCGAGGCCCTGCTGGCAGCGCAGTCGCCGGTAGATGCTCAGAACAATGATGATGATACACCGCTCATCCTCGCAGTCAGACTCAGGCGCCTGGAATATGTTCCCTTGCTACTCGCTGCCAAGGCAAATATCCTCAAGAGGAATCGTGCAGGAGAGAGCGCATTGAGCCTTTCCATCACGAGGGGATATGAAGCGGTCGACAGTATCGTGCAGCCTTCCAACGTCATGCAGACCGATGAGGAAGGAAGCAGCGTCCTCATGGTAGCGGTCTCTCAACAGGCATCACCTGCCATCGTACGACTCATACTCAGCAAGGGTGCTGATGTGAATACTACGAACAAGGTTGGTGACAGTGCCCTTCACCTTGCGGTCCGCAATCGCCTGAAAGAGCAGGCCCTCATTCTCATCGAGGCAAAGGCTGACATCTTCCGTTACAATGCAGCCCTTGAGAATCCGCTTTTCCTCGCGCTCAGTGCCACGCCGGCGCCTCTGGACTGGTTCTTCACTCCCCAGGTACTGGCAGCCCGGGATGACAAGGGTGAGACAGTCATGCACCATGCGGCACGCAAGAATCTTCCTGAAGGTATCACCTACCTGGCTCAAAAGGGTGCCACACTCGATGCGCGCAACATCATGCTTGAAACTCCTCTCCACATTGCCGCCCGTTCAGATGCTGTTGAAGCGGGTGAACGTCTCATCCAATCAGGCGCTCCTCTGAGCGCTGCCGATGTGAACGGCGACACGCCTCTGCATGCCGCTGTCAACGCTGGCGCACTCAAGTCGGCACAGCTGTTCATCAGACTCAAGGCACCTCTGGATATCCAGAACTATGCAGGTGAAACTGCTCTCCACATCGCAGCCAGGCGGAATGCAGCCGGTATTGTCAATACACTCTGTGCAAACAACGCCAGAGTTGATGTCGCGGATGCAAAAGGCATGACGGCGCTGGCTGCTGCAGCGGCAGCTGGCTCTCTTGAATCTGCCCAGGCACTGCTCGCTGTGGGCTCAGCAATCGATACCCGGGATACCACTGGCTCCACTCCTCTTCTCAGGGCTGTTGAGAGTGAGCATGCCGGTCTCATACGGCTACTGATTCAGAAGAATGCCGATATCTTCGCCCTCAATGCGCGAAAAGTCAGACCCTTCACGCTCGCCATGCAGAAGAATGCGCTCATCCAGCGGGAATTCCTCGATCCATTCCTGGTCGGCAGAACGGATTCCAATGGAGATGGCATGCTGCATGTACTGATTCTTGCGCTGGCGTCTCCCGAACAGCTTGAGGCTGCGCTCAAGGCAGGTGCCGGTCTCGAAACACGGAACAGCCAGGGGACCACTCCTCTCGCGTTTGCCCTGACCAGGCTCAAGGATGGCGTCTCACCTGATACGGTACTTCTTCTTATACGGAACGGCGCATCACCTTTTGCTGCCAATGCAGACAATGAAACACCGCTTGGCATCATCTTTGGCCTTCAACCGACCCAGCGCAGGGCTTTCCTGAAAGCCCTGCTCGACAAGGGAACCGTAGACTACCTTGGCGACACTGTGTTGCATCATGCTGTCAGGATGGGACGGGAGGATATGGTACGCGAGCTTCTGGAACTGGGTGCCGATCCTGCGGTCCGCAACAGAAAAGGCGAAACAGCAGGTGACATAGCCAGATCAAGAGGCCTGTCGGCACTCGCAACATTGCTTGGTGCAAAATGATGGCCTGAAGAACGCGCAAGTTGTGCATGGAAAAACAGGCGGCCTCCTTCAGGAAGCTGCCTGTTGTTTTTGCACACTGAAGATGCGCCCGCTGCTAGCCATCATTCGCAGCAGTTGCTCAATTCCTTTCTTGATTTGATTTTTTCCAGCGCATGTTCCTGGATCTGACGGACTCTTTCTCTGGTGATCCCAAGAAGCCGCCCTGTTTCCTCAAGAGTACGTGGAGCCTCTCCATTGAGTCCGTAGCGCAGTTCGATGACTTTCTGTTCGCGTTCGCTGAGATCATCAAGCACACAGTGCAGAAGTTCCCGCAGGGTGGTAGAGAATGCCTCTGTGAAAGGATCTGTCGCGCCACTGTCCTTGATGAGATCGGCAAGACTTCCTTCGTTTGTATCGTCAAGGCTCGAATCAAGAGAAGCCGTACCTTGCGAGAGCTGCAGTGCCTTTGCGACCTTGTCGCTGTTCATGTCGAGCTTGGTAGCAACTTCCTGCACATCGGGCTCACGGCCAAGCTCCTGCAGGAGCTGTTTGGTGGCTGAATAGCAGCGGCGTATCGTGTTCAGCATGTGCACGGGAAGTCTGATTGTTCTGCTCTGGTCTGCAATGCATTTGATGATGGCCTGCCGGATCCACCAGGTCGCGTAGGTGGAAAAACGATAGCCTCTTCGGTAGTCGTAGCGGTTGACTGCTTCCAGCAGACCTATATTGCCTTCATCGATGAGATCGAGAAAATTGACGCCTCTCATCTGGTAGCTTTTTGCTATGGACACAACCAGTCTCAGGTTGGAGGTGATGAGAAGATGTTTGGCGGCTCGCAACTCTTCAGAAATTCTTTCCTTGAGCGACAGCAGGGACTGGTCGGAGGGCTGCTCGGCAAGTTTGAGCTCAACATCATGAAGCTGATCGTGGAGTTGGGTTATTCTCTCACCAATTCTCAATTCTCCCTGCGCATCCAGCAGGGGATAGTGAGCGATCTGGTGCAGATACAGACTCAAAGGATCTATTTCGCCATTCTCTTCTTTCTCCAAGGTAGTAAACGTGAGTGAAGTTCTTGTTCTGGTCACCTCTCCTTTCCTTGCCATTTGCAATCCTTGATACTTCAGATAGAAATCTTTACAGACTAAAAATAGCATGCCATTTTGCAGCTGGCAAGCGCGCCATGCAAAATTCCGAGAGATGCATTATACTTTTTATTCAAAAATAATTATCGCCCATCCCTTCCAGCTGCATCATCTGCCGGCGCGACCGGAGTTGTGCGTCATACTCCCGCTCTTTTCGGTCTCCGCTATTCCCGTGGAGCGAGTGCAGGATCGACAGGCTGGCCATTGCGGAACACAAAGAAATATGCAACCGCACTGCCATCTCTGGCATCAATGCCAACCTTGGCAATGATTTTGCCCGATTCTACGACATCGCCTGTTTTCACCAGCAAGGTTTCATTCCCACCGTACACGTATACGAACCCAGCCTTGTTCTGGATGAAGACTACCTCGCCATAGCCACGTGAGGCTCCAGCAGACACCACCGTGCCTGATGCAATGGCCCTCACAGGCGCTCCGCGCACAGTCTTGAATTGAATACCTTCAAGCTTGCCGTTCAGATAGCTTGCCGTGCCTTCCACAGGCCAGATCAGCAGGGTATCTACAGAGATTCTGTCCTTGCCCTGCGATGGTGAAGTAGGAGTGGCCTGTGGTGCCTGCGCTGTCGGTGTGCCGTTCGCGGGTGGAGCACTGGCAACAGGTTGAGAGCCGGGTTTGGCAGGTGCCGCGCCGGCAGCAGGAGCGCTTCCGCTTTGCTGTGCAGTGGAGGATGCCGCACTCTGTGAGGGCGATGGAGCCGGCGCCTGCTGTGTAACGGTAGCTTGCGAGGCTGAAGGTTGGCCTGACGATGGTGCAGCCTGATTTGCCCCGGAGGTGGCTGGTGCGGAAGTCGCAGTGGTAGGCTGGACCGGAGGCGATGATGGAGTTGTGGCAGCGGAATGGCCGGCACTCTGGGATGGTGTCTGCGCGGTCTGGGGAGCCTGCCCAGAGGAAGTACCGGCCCCCGCAGTGATGCGAAGCACGTCCCCCACCTTGAGCACATAGGATTCGGCAAGATTATTCGCCAACCTGAGTTCCTGTACCGTCAAGCCATATATTCTTGCAATGCCAAACAGCGTCTCGCCCTTCTGCACAATATGGACACGCGGTATCAGCAGCACCGTACCGGCTTTGACCTTCGTGGGATCCGTGATGCCATTGGACGAGGCAAGCACCTCATAGGGAAGATTGTAGGCTTTTGCAACCGAATACAGCGTCTCACCCTGTTGCAGCACATGATACTCCTGCTCGGCACCACAGAGACCGGGGGTTCCGAGAAACACAAATATACATGCTGCAACAGCTGCCAACATCCTCTTCATGATACTCCGCCATCATCATATCGGCATAAAAGCCGGTTTTCGTGAGAGACTGTGCTTCCTGCCCTGCACAGTCTTTTCATGGTTCCCTTAAATCGATACAATATCACAGTATTCCCCAGGCAAGGAGATTCCATGAACGAGCTTTCCCCTCTTCACACCGCTCGCTATGCATATTGCCCCAAGGTTCCCGACATCTTTCTCGAGCCACTCTCGACCATTACCATTCTCCCCACTGAGGTGGTCGAACCCGAGCGTGACCGCGATGCACTCAAACGCCTCTTTCCGAACAGCTATGGAAAACCCGCGGTCAAATTCGTCAAGGCATCAACCCCATTTGTCTACAAGCCGCTGGTTGTGGGTGTGATCCTTTCTGGTGGGCCTGCTGCAGGAGGTCACAATGTCATTGCAGGTCTGTTCGATGGCCTCAGAAAGGCTCATGCAGAGTCCCGTCTCATCGGGTTCAAAGGTGGCCCCGGCGGTCTCATTGACGGCAAGTACATTGAAATCACAGCCGAACTAGTAGACCACTACCGCAACACGGGCGGTTTCGACATAATCGGATCAGGCCGCACCAAGATCGAAACCCCGGAGCAGTTTGAAAAATCGCTTGCGACCGCGACCGCGCTCGGCCTTGATGGACTGGTCGTCATTGGTGGCGATGATTCCAATACCAATGCCGCACTGCTCTCCGAATATTTCATTCAGCAAGGTCATCCCATTACCGTTGTCGGGGTTCCCAAAACCATCGATGGCGACCTCAAGAACGACTGGATCGAAACTTCATTCGGATTCGACACAGCAGTCAAAACCTACTCCGAGCTCATCGGCAATATCTGCAGGGACGCTGCCTCTGGGAAAAAATACTGGCACTTCATCAAGCTCATGGGCCGTTCTGCATCACATATCGCGCTGGAGTGCGCGTTCCAGACGAGACCCAATGTCGCGCTCATCTCTGAGGAAGTCGAGGCGCGCAGGATGAGTCTCTCCCAGGTTGTTGCGATGATCACATCGTCCATTGCTGCAAGAGCGGCGCATGGAGAGAATTTCGGGGTCGTACTGGTGCCGGAAGGACTTATCGAATTCATTCCGGAAATCAAGGCACTCATTGCGGAAATCAACGATATCATTGCCACACACGCAGCCACGTATGAAACACTGGGACGTGGAGAGGCGCAGCGAAGCTTCATCAGGGAGCACCTTTCGCAGGATGCAGCGAGACTCTTCGAGAGCCTTCCCGAATCAATTCAGACGCAGCTCTGCTGGGATAGAGACCCGCACGGCAATGTCCAGGTTTCCCGCATCGAGACCGAGAAACTGCTGGTTGAAATGGTGAGCCGAGAACTGAAAGCCATGAAGGATGCCGGGCTGTACACCGGCAAGTTTGACTATCAGACACACTTCTTCGGCTATGAGGGGCGCTGCGCATTCCCTTCGAACTTCGATGCGGACTACTGCTATTCCCTTGGCATGTCGGCCTGCATTCTCCTGCTGAATGGACTGACAGGATATATCGCGGCGCTGCGAAACCTCACTGCACCGGCTCGCGAGTGGATTCCTGGAGGCATCCCTCTGGTCTCCATGATGAATCTCGAAAAGCGGCATGGTAAGGAAAAGCCTGTCATCAAGAAGGCACTCGTGAATCTCGAGGGAAGGCCATTCAAAACCTTTGCCTCGATCCGTGATAAATGGGCACTCTCTTCGGATTATCGAATACCGGGATCGATCCAGTACTTTGGCCCTCCCTCCATTACCGATCTGCCCACCATCACGCTGCAGTTGGAGCATCAATCGTGAAATATCTGAAGGCATCGTTATTTGCCTGGGTGCTGCTCCTTGCACTCCTGCTCGGACAGACAGCCGGCGCGCAGACAATCGTCACCGCTGAGCAATTTTTCCAGAAAGTGGCAGAGCGATACGGTGCGGTCAAGGAATATGAGGCATCAATCCGCATCATCTCGAGCGGTACGCAACCCATGGACGGGGTGCTGATTTTCAAGGCACCTGCCCTGCTCCGCATCGATTTCAGCCAGCCAGCCGACCAGGTGATTGTATTCGATGGCAAGACGCTCATTGTCTATCTGCCCCAATACAGAGCAATTCTGCAACAGGATACGGAGCTTCAGGCAGGCTCACTCGGTGCGGCAGCACTTGCGTCGAAAGAGGGTCTCTCTCTGCTGAAACGCAATTACATCATCGCATGGGAAAGAAGCCCTGCACCGGAACCCCTTGATCCCGGCTCTGATGAGATGGTCTACCGGCTCATGCTGACCCGCAAGAATGTAGCCGAGGGTTACAAGAACATACGCCTCTCGGTAGGAGAAAAGGACTCGCTGATCAGGCGACTCGAGGGATGGACTACTGCCAATGAGAAAATCACCTTCGACTTCAGGGATATCCGCATCAATCAGGGTATAAGTGAAGCAAGGTTCAAGTTCGATCCACCGGCGAGCGCGAATCTGTACAGCAATTTCCTTTTCCAGTAAAGGCAATGGTGCGATGGCAGAAATCGGGCATATCTTTCGAAACGCACGAGTCGAGCGCGGACTGACACTCGAGCAGGTGGCAGATGATACGAATATCGCCACACGATACCTCCAGGCAATCGAGAGTGATAATTTCGACATATTCCCGGGCGAAATCTATGCTACCGGCTTTATCAGGCTGTATGCGGAATTTCTGGATCTTGACGCCAGCGCCCTGATCAGAAGTTTCCGCGAAGAGAAAACCGAACACCAGTCCACCTCCAGTCAGGAAGCTCTGGTTGACAATCAACCGGAAGCGCGAACCTCAACGACAAACAGGGCGGAGACGCCGCCTGATACCAAAGCCTCTTCAGAAAAGCCTGCTCGGGTTCGCAGGCAGGATCAGTCCCGAGAGGCAGCATCGCCCATCACGCGCTCACTGCTTGCAAGCCGGCTTCTGATAGGCGTGCTGATGCTTCTGGTAATCGGCGCCATTGCAATCGGGTTACTCTCCGGTAGAGTCAAGCCCGTCTCCGAAACGCGAAAACCTGCAGAATATCGAGCCGAAGGTCTTCCCTATACCAGAAGGCTCTATCCAGGTGACAGGGTCCTTCTTCCGTTCAATCAGGATTTTGTCACCGTAGCGCTGCGCGCCATCCGCGAGAAGGTAACCATCGAAAGCCCTTATGGCACGGTGGACCTTCTGCTCAACGATGAAGTCGTACTCAATCCCTCCGAACATGGCAATCGACTCATGGTCACCCTGAAGGACTTTGAGGCGTCTAAACCTCAGTTGGGAGCGGAAATACTCTTCGAGGACAGGCCACCGCTGGTACAGGAATCGAAGGAGCAGGAAATAACGGTGCCGGCGGAATCCCAGGCCACCACAGACACTGGCGGCAGCAGGACCGCTCCGGCTCCGACTGTCCTTTTCAGGGCATCAGGAGGCCCTCATCCTTTCTTTGTCAATGTTTACTTCCTTGCGCCGGTCATGTTCAGATATGAAGCCGACAGAAAGGAATGGGTAGAACGATACTACCGCAAGGGAGAATCGATCACCATCAACGCGAGCAATACCCTGACCCTCTGGACTGCCAATGCGCAGTCTGTACGAGTCAATGTCTACCAGTCGGCGGGAAAATCAATCGAATTCAGCATGGGTGGCCCTGGCGAGATCGCCGTGAAGCGCTTATCCTGGTCTGGTTCCGGTGGCTGGGCTCTCGTCGCAACCGACGTTGATTGAGGACAGTCATGCCAAGTTTCTATATCGACCAGCACGGTTGTGCCAAGAATCAGGTTGATGGTGAGGAAATAGCCTCCAGACTGCTGGATGCAGGCTATCTGCAGGCACCATCTCCCGAGCAGGCTGACGTAGTCATCATCAACACCTGTGGCTTCATTGAGGATGCAAAGAAGGAATCAATAAACGCGATTATCGATGCACGGCGTTCATGGGCATCCAAGAAGATCGTGGTGGCAGGCTGCCTTTCCCAGCGCTATCCTAAGGAGCTCTTTGATGACCTCACGGAAGCGGATGGCATAGCAGGCAACGCCGATCTTTCCCTGCTGCCCTCAGTGATAGACAGAGTGCTTGCAGGTGAACGGGTGCTGGTCTGCCCCCCGCAGCCGACTGTCATGCCTGCCGCACATTACCGTCGCAGCACGCTGTTCGACTATCCTGGCACCGCTCATATCAAGATCACGGAAGGTTGCTCGAATCACTGCAGCTATTGTGCCATTCCTCTCATCAGAGGAGAGCTCCGCTCACGTACCATTGATGATATCGTTGCCGAAGCACGATCTCTTCTCGATCGGGGTGTGTTCGAGATCGTACTGATCGGTCAGGATCTGGGCAATTACGGCCGTGATCTTGAAGGGCGCTGCATGCTTGCCGATCTTCTGGCCAGTCTCGGCGCAATCGACAGAGATTTCCGTATCCGGGTCATGTATCTTCACCCCGATCATTTCCCGCTCGATATACTGCCGGTCATGAAGAGAGATCCTCGCATGGCTCACTATTTCGACATTCCTTTCCAGCATGCATCCGCACATGTGTTGCAGGCAATGAACCGCAGGGGTGACCGGACTCAGTATCTCGATCTGCTTGCACGCATCAGGGATGCCCTTCCTGATGTCATGCTGCGTTCCACGTTTCTGGTTGGCTTTCCGGGAGAGACCGAAAGCGATTTTGAGGAACTTCTCGCTTTTCAGGAACAGGCAAAGCTTGACTGGCTTGGTGCGTTCACCTGGTCAAGAGAAGAACACACGCCGGCATACGCCATGAAGCCGCGAGTACCCGCCTCAGTTGCCAGACAGCGCAAGGCACGCATCGAGGAAATGCAGCAAAGCATTACCTCGGCGCAATTGCACCGATTTGTCAACGTCGTTGATCGCTTTATCGTGGAGGAAGCCTTCGAGCATGATGACCTCTGCATAGCCCGAGGCTACATGCAGGCACCCGATGTGGATGGTGTCACGCTCATCCATGCGTCCTGTACTCCCGGCAGTGTGGTAACCGCACGCATCATTGCCATCAATGGTGTCGATTTCAATGCAAGGCTGGAGTATACTCGTTCACCATGAATCAAGGGAATCTGCCTGACTATC
>JAOABY010000029.1 GCA_026418115.1 Spirochaetaceae bacterium
ACCTTGAGAAGACTGCGCAGAGCAAGACTGTTTTTGGAAGTGAATTCTTCGATGCAGCATTCAGGACCAAGACCGGAGAGATTTCGGGTGTCGTACAGACCCCTACAGGATTCCGCATTATACGAGTCAATGAATTCATACCCCAGAAACAGCTGACACTTTCCGATACCGTCCCCGGCAATCAGAATCTGACAGTGCAGGAATTCCTTTCGATGCAGCTGGCTGCAGAGAAAGAACAGAATTTCATGGATCAGGTAGAAACCGAGGTGATCGATGCCCTTCGGAAGGAAGCGACCATCAAGATCTACGAAGAAAACCTCAAGTGGTAAAAGTGGAGGCTCAGATTGGCATCACGACGCAAGGCAAGGATCCTGGCCGTACAGGCTCTGTATGCATGGGACATGTCGGGAGCATCATTGCCCGAACTGCTCTCCTTTTCATGGATGGACGAAGAGAAACTTGCACAATATGAGCCTGATATTCTAGCATTCAGCAAACTCATCATAGCAGGAACTCTAGAGAGGATCGAGGAAATAGATGCTGCGATACGCAGGCATCTGCAGCACTGGAGTTTCGAAAGGCTCAGAAAGGTCGATCTTGCAATTCTGCGTG
Source organism: Spirochaetaceae bacterium (assembly GCA_026418115.1). Lineage (GTDB taxonomy): Bacteria > Spirochaetota > Spirochaetia > Treponematales > Rectinemataceae > Rectinema. The sequence continues at coordinate 613 of JAOABY010000029.1, forward strand.
TAGGTTGTTACAGCATCATGTTTCAGCGTGACATACCCTCAAATATAAGTATCGATGAGGCCATCGAGATTGCCAAGGAATATGGCAGCGATGATTCCTATCGCTTCATCAATGGCGTGCTCGATGGCGTACGCAAGGATCTTGCGGGAGCATCCAGTGATAAAGATAAAGAATGAACGTCAGATAGAAGGCATACGAGCTTCCTGTGCGTTGCTCTCCAGCCTCTATGATGAGCTTGCTCCCATGATCAGGCCAGGTGTGACTCCTCTGGATCTCGACGAGCACGCGCGAGCCTTCATCGAACGACATGGAGGCAGGCCTGCATTCCTTGGCTATGAAGGGTATCCTGCTACTCTCTGTATCAGTGTCAATGAAGTAGTGATCCATGGCATCCCAAATTCCAGACCATTTGCCGAAGGCGATATAGTTGGGATCGACTGCGGCATAGACCTGGATGGCTACTACTCAGATGCTGCCTTTACGCTTCCGGTGGGGGAAATATCAGCGGATGCCAAGGATCTCCTGCGCGTGACAAAAGAGTGTCTGGATCTTGCCATCCGTACCATACAGCCTGGCATAAGGATTTCCGACATCTCCCGTGCCGTATTCTCTCATGCCGTGCGACATGGCTATGGTGTGGTGAGGCAATACTGCGGCCATGGAGTCGGGCTGGAAATACACGAAGATCCTCAGATTCCCAATTATGTCTCTCCAGGGCCCAACCCCCGGCTCATGCCCGGCATGGTGCTGGCAATCGAGCCAATGATCAATCTGGGCACAGGAGATGTCAGAGTGCTTGATGATGGCTGGACGGTAGTCACCATGGACCGTTCGCTCTCGGCACACTATGAACATACTGTTCTGGTCACAAAGAACGGCTGCGAAGTGCTGACGCGATGGAATGCCGGCCTGTAACCTCGGATTCTCTCCGGAATTAGTATATTAGATACTGCATATGTCATACTCCGGGAGGTACAGCCTATGTCTCTGAACAGAAAGCTCTATTCAAGAAATTTTTTCATTGCGAATCTTGTGATCCTCGGCATTGTGATAGGCTTTGCGCTGGCATTCATGTTCCGGGCTTCGCCGGGTACACCATCAGGTCTTCCATCAGTGAAGGCAGAATCCACAGAAGCGGTCCTTGCGCCTGATGCCGAAGAGAGCGTGCGCCAGGCTGAGAGTGTACAGAATGCCTTCAGGCATATTGCACGCACCGTGCTGCCTGCAGTCGTTGAGATTGATGTTGTGGAAGAAGCGAAAAAACCATCTCAAGGGGACACCCCTGTTTTCCCATTCGATTTCTTCTTCGGGCCTGGTGATACTCCCCTGGATCAGTATCCGCAGGAAGGTCTTGGCTCGGGCGTCATCGTCCGTCGAACTGGACGTACCGTCTATGTGCTGACCAACCATCATGTTGCGGGAACAGCTTCGAAAATCACCATAAAATTGAGCGATGGCCGCGAATTCGAAGGCAAACTCGTCGGAAGCGACGAACGCAAGGATATAGCCTTGGTGAAATTCGAAACCGATGATACCGATATTGTTATCGCCAGACTTGGAGATTCCTCAAGACTGCAGGTTGGCGACTGGGCGATTGCGCTCGGCAGCCCCTTCGGCTATGTCTCTTCCATGACTACCGGTATCATTTCAGCGCTTGGCCGAAGAGGAGGGCCCGAAGGCAATATCAATGATTTCATTCAGACCGACGCCGCCATCAACAAGGGAAATTCCGGCGGTGCGCTGGTGAACATTCGTGGAGAAGTAATCGGCATCAATACATGGATTGCCTCACCTACCGGAGGGTCCGTGGGGCTCGGTTTCGCCATTCCCATCAATAATGTGAAAACGGCAATCGACGATTTCATCAATCATGGGACTGTCAGATATGGCTGGCTGGGCGTGAGCCTCAGTGGCATCACGCAGGATAAGGCATCTGCCAGGGAACTGGGGCTGGAGCAGCGCAAAGGTGCTCTCGTGGGCAGTGTCTTTATCGGCGGGCCTGCAGACAAGGCTGGTATCCTTCCTGGCGACTTCATCACCGCCGTTAATGGGAAACCAGTGACATCCACTGACGAACTCGTCAGGCTGATTGGCGATCTCAATGCCGGTTCTACGGCGACCATTGAGCTTCTGCGCCAGGGGAAGGCAATGACCGTGACAGTAAAGATCGAACTCCGGAATCCGCAGATTGCTTCCAACAATGCCGATATTTTCCCCGGAGCGTCCTTTCTTTCACTGAAGTCGGATTCCATTGATAAAAAGAAACTTCCGGCGGGAGTCAGCAAAGGTGTCGTGGTCATCGATGTGCTTGCAAAGTCACCTGCTGCCACCATGGGCCTTCGCACCGGCGATATAGTGACGAGGATCAATGGCAGGGAGATAGATGACCTCAGGACCTTCTATGCGGTGCTGGGTCAGGAAGGCCGAAAGAAGCTGGTATTTACGCTCAATCGTGACGGACAGACAGTAGAGACACTTGCGTATCTGGGTAAATAGACGATATATTCCACCCATACAATTCCTGTACGATGTCAGAAGCCCCTGCAGCGGGGCTTCTGCTGCTTAGAGGGGACAGCAATGCGCAAGGAATTCATTCCGTACGATACGATCCGTAACAACGCAATCAAGCTTGCCTACAGAATATATAAGGACGGTTTCATCCCTGATGTGATCTATGTGTCATTGAGGGGTGGTGCCTACATGGGCAATGTGATGAGCGAATATTTCAAGTTTGTACGGGGAGACAGGCGCCCGGTCTTCTACGCTGCCGTCGTAGCCCGTTCCTATACCGGATTCAACCAGGAAGATTCCATCAAGATAGATGGATGGACCTACAACCCTGATTTCCTGCGCCATGGCGATCGTGTGCTGCTGGTTGATGATGTCTTCGATTCAGGTCGGACAATCAATCACCTGGCAAGGGTGATCATGGATCGAGGGCTGCCTCGCAGTGATGTGAAAATCGCGGTCCATGACTATAAAATAAGGGAATATATCCCCCAACGCCTGCCTGTGACGCCTGACTACTGGTGCAGAAAGATAATTGTATCTACTCCGCAGGATGAGACCTGGATACACTACATGAGCCACGAGCTCGAGGGCCTGACCCGTGAGGAAGTGAAAGAGCACTATCTCGTGCAGGACCCCGAGCTCGAGGAAGCAATGAGGCTTGTGACCGGCAGCTAGATTACTGTGCCGGGAGGCACGATCTGGTTCTTCGGTATGACAATGATCCCATCAACAATATAATGGGTCGCGTATTCTCCATCATGCCGCTCCAGGGGGTCGATGCCAATACGGCAATTGGCACCGATTCTGGCGTTCTTGTCGATAATGGCTCCTCTGATGATTGAGCCACCCCCTATGCCAATGTTGGGAATGCCTTTCCTCTCATTTTCCGCTTTTTCTGCATCGGTTTCGAAATAATCGGCACCCATGCAGACGACGCCGTCTAGACTGGCACCCGACTCGATAATGGTTCGTATGCCGATGATGGAGCGCCGTATTGATGCATTCGTGATAATGCACCCATCACTCGCGAGAACCTGATTCAGTGTGCTGTAGTTGATCTTCGATGCAGGAAGGTTGCGCATGTGGGTATATATGGGCCTGTCTTCATCATAGAAGTTGAACTGGGGATTGATATCGGTAAGCTGGATGTTCGCATCATAGAAATTGCGAATGGTTCCTATGTCTTCCCAATACCCGGAGAAAATATAGGTATTTACTTTTTCTTTCGCTACGATGGCAGGAATGATCTCCTTGCCGAAATCCATTGCCTCCATCTGCAGCGCTTCCTCTATGAGGGCTGCATCGAAGATATAGATACCCATGCTCGCCAGATATGGCTTGGCTGGGTCTGCGCCTGCCGGTCTGAGTGCTATAGGGACCTCAAAAGATGTAATATCCCTGTCCGGTCCCGGTTTTTCAAGGAAACTGTCAATCGAAGCGTCTTTATTGATCTTGATGATGCCGAGCGCACTGGCGGCATTGCGGGTTACGAGGGTGCCTGCGATGGTAAGCCTTGCGCCTGAGGCCAGATGGTTCCTGAACATCTCTGCGAGATCCATCCGATAGAGCTGATCGCCAGAAACTATAAGATAATGAGTGGGTTTATGGGGTCGGAAGTGTATCAGATTTTTCCGGACTGCGTCGGCAGTACCTTCATACCAGCCAGTATGGGTAGGAGTCTGCTCCGCAGCCAGGATTTCCACGAAACCTTTGGAGAAATTGTCAAAATTGTATGATCGTCCGATATGGAGGTGCAGGGATGCAGAATTGAATTGAGTGAGAATGTAGATTTTACGGAAGCCAGCATTGATGCAATTGGAAATCGGTATGTCGACAATCCTGTATTTCCCGCCGAAAGGGACTGCTGGCTTGGATCTCTCCTTGGTGAGAGGATACAGTCTTGTTCCCTTGCCTCCGCCAAGCACGATCGACAAAACTTCAGCCATACTCACTCCTTTCAGGTACCCTGTGGTTTACCTTTTCTATCCTGCTGGCTACAGTATATCCCATGAAACATGAATTCGCAAAGGAGATTTCAGCCGAGCTGCTTGACTGGCTTTCAGAGAGAGGAGAAGTCGCCTGGGTTGACCGCATTCCTGCCCGCCAGGCACAGTACGAGTCCCTTCCTTCAGATCTTGATGCACGGCTTGTCAATGCCCTGACAGGGAGCGGCATCAGGCAGCTCTACAAACATCAGCGAAGAGCCTACGAACTGGCACGGAAAGGAAGAGACTGCATTGTCGTTACACCGACAGCTTCCGGAAAGACACTCTGCTATAACCTGCCAGTCATGCAGACACTGCTGGAGCAGCCGAATGCACGTGCATTGTACCTCTTTCCAACGAAGGCGCTTTCCCAGGATCAGCAGAGCGCACTGAATGAAATCATCCTGGAAGGAGGATCGAACCTTCCCGTCATGACCTATGATGGCGACACGCCGGCATCGATACGCTCCAAGGCTCGTACAGAAGGAAGAATTATCATCTCCAATCCCGATATGCTGCACACAGGCATCCTTCCAAATCATACAAAATGGATCAAGTTTTTTTCCAACCTCAAATTTGTAGTGATCGATGAGCTGCATGCCTATCGGGGGGTATTTGGCAGCCACGTGGCCTGTGTCATAAGGCGACTTCTGAGAATTGCAAGATTCTATGGATCAGATCCTGTGTTCATATTCGCTTCCGCTACACTCGCCAATCCTGCCGAGCTTGCCTCGATGATCGCTGGAAGGCAGGTGGAGCTTGTGGACGAGAGCGGCGCTTCCTCAGGAGAAAAACTGCTGATCTGCCATAATCCTCCTGTCGTCGATGCCGTGCAGGGCATACGGCGTTCGAGCGCCCTGGAATCGGAAGCGATCATGCTGTGGTTTCTGCAGCATGGTGTCAAGACCATTCTCTTTTCTCGTTCCAGAATGCAGGTTGAGTTGCTCGCAAGCTATATCAGCTCAAAATTGCAGAATCCCTACAACGAAAATCATGGCATTACCGTCAAACCATATCGCTCAGGTCTGCTTCCCTCGGAACGGAGAATGATCGAGAAAGGCCTGCGTGAAGGCAGTATTCATGGTGTAGTGTCTACCAACGCGCTTGAGCTCGGTATCGATATTGGCGGCCTTGATGCAGCGGTCATTGCCGGATATCCAGGATCCATTGCCTCCTTCTGGCAACAGGCAGGAAGAGCGGGTCGAAGATCATCACTCTCTATTGGCGTGCTTGTTGCCTCATCCTCGCCGCTTGACCAGTATCTGGCGGCTCACCCGGAGTATCTTCTCGCGAATTCCGTAGAGAGAGCTCATCTTGATCCGTATAATCCGTATATTTTTGTAGACCATCTCAAGTGCGCTTCCTTCGAATTGCCCTTCAGTGAGCACGATGCCTTCTCTGCTGCGCAGGAGGACGGGAAAGCTCGGAAGGCTACGGCAGAGGGCCTGGAATTCCTGGAGGCAGAAGGAATTGTAAGGCATACCGCTGGACGGTATTTCTGGTCTGCTGAAGGCTATCCGGGGGAGAAGATATCGCTCCGATCAGCGACAACTGAGAATATAGTCATTGTAGATATGACAAATGGGGGACACAAGGTAATAGGGGAGATGGACAGGCCAAGCGCCAAGGAATTGCTTTTTGACCACGCGGTCTATCTCCATCTCGGAACTCAATACATGGTAAAAAGGCTCGATCTTGCAAGACGTGTCTGTGAGGTGGAGAGAAGTGATGCTGACTACTGGACTGATGCAATCGTCAAATATGATATCGAAGTGCTTGCTGTTGATGAGCGGCGCAAGGCCGCTATGCATGAGATGCTTACCGGTGATGTGCTTGTCAGAAGCCAGGTAGAAAAATACAAGAAACTCAAGTTCAACACCCATGAAAACATCGGTTATGGAGAAATCTATCAACCTCCAGAGGAGATGCAGACAAGAGCACTCATACTTGTGCTTGATCCAGTCAGTCCTGCATATGCAACATTGCGGTCACTGCCTCCTGATCAGGCTGATGCCGCTCTGGATGGACTCTGCCGTCTGGTTCGTCTCATGGCACCAGCCTACATTCTCTGCGATCCCAAGGATATCGGCAAGGCGCACCGATTCATCGACCCGTACTTCGGGTCTTCTTCTCTCTACTTCTATGACCGTTATCCAGGAGGTACAGGACTTGCGGAAGCGCTTGGGATTACCATGCAAGAAGTGCTGCTGGCGGCCCTTGAGAGGATAACAGTCTGTGCATGCTCTGATGGCTGCCCATCCTGTATCGGTGTAGATGCAGGCAAGGGAGGCAAGAAAGTGGTGCAATCCTTGCTGACATTGCTTCTCCAGGAAGCACCCGAAGGGCGATCACCAGCCTCCGAAGCTTGAGCAAGGCATATGGATCTCAAAGAGAGGCTGGCGTTGCTTCGGTCGCTCCGCTCCGGCACACGAGCGGATTCTGCTATGCCTGAGGATGTTGAACCCCTGCAGCATAATCAGGAGAGAGGGGCGGACATCGAAAAGAATGAAGACAGTTTTTCGGAAGCCTCTGTCCGAAGGAGTATGCCTGCAGACTGGGAAATGCTTGCTCCTCATGTGTGGCAGAGAATACTGGATCGGCCTGCAGGCAGGTTACCTCATATGGTGCAATGGCCTGGCACAGGAGGGATAGATCCGGGCGAACTGGTGTTCTTCGACCTGGAAACTTCAGGGCTTTCGGGAGGGGCCGGCACCGTCGCATTCCTCTGTGGCGCTGCAACATTTGTTGATGGAGTGCTGCTCATTACGCAGTACTATCTGGATGACTATCCGGGTGAAAGGCACTTTCTTGAATACGTGCTCGACGATCTCGGGAAGAAACGATACTGGATAACCTACAATGGCAGGACCTTTGACATGCCGCTCCTCGGTACGCGATGCATCATGCAAGGCATGATGCTCATGGAGGATATTCGCCACATAGATATATTGCCTGCGGTGCGCTCGCTCTGGAAGCGCAGATTTGGTAGCTGTACGTTGCAAGCTATGGAATACTATCTTTACGGGTTGCTCAGAGAACACGATATTCCTGGCTCAATGGTTCCGAAGATATGGCTGGAAGCGGTGAAGACCAGACAGGCATCGGAAGAGCTGCAGGAAATGCTGCATCGTATCTGGAATCATAACGCACAGGACATAGTTTCGCTCGCAAACCTGTTCTTTGATGTGGCAGATTGTCTTGAGCATCCTGAAGAGGCTGTCGAACGCCACGCAGCGGATCCGGAGGGCCTGGCGAGGCTTCTTGAAAAATACGATAAGGAAGGAGATGCGCTGCACGTGCTCGAGTCCGCGCTGCTTGTAGAGGAATCGCACTCACTGCCTGGTGCCAGGTATCAGCATGCACTTCGCCATCTTGCCCGCCTTGCCTGGCGCAGAAAGGATTGGGCGATTCTCAGCGCAGCCCTGTCCTCGATGGATGATGCAATCCAGTCCTGTATTATCAGGGCAAAATACTTCGAACATGTAGCAGGGGATCTGCCGGTTGCACTGTACTGGGCGGAAAAAGCCCTTGATTGTGTCAAGGGAGAAGAACCAGGACGGGCAGAGAAAGGCTCATCTGATGATCCATACTCATTAGCCGGAATAGAACGGCGGATTGCGAGGCTCAGACGCAGGATCGCTGCTGCCAATCAGTGAAGAGAGCAGGGCAGGAAACCAGCGGGTGAGGGAAGTATGGAATATTGCTGGAAATACAGACTGGCTTAGGGAAGGCTGGTTTGCAGCGTATCGCCAAGCTGGCCGCAGGCACCCATGACACCACGTCCTCTGCTCATGCGCTGTACCACTACGATCCCGCGCGATTCCAGCAGTTCCCGGAAATGCCTCATCTGCGCCGGAGAAGGAGTCTGATATTCCATACCTTCAACAGGGTTCCAGGCGATGAGGTTCACCTGAACTTTCAATGGTGCGATCCATGACGCAAGCGCAAGAGCATCTGCATCGCTGGCGTTGACATTGCCGATGATCACCGCTTCAAGTGTGATGCGATCGTTGGTGCGTTGCTGGTAGGAGAGCAGAGCCTGCTTGAGTGTATCAAGAGGCCATTTTCGATTCACCGGCATAAGCTCGCTGCGAAGCGCGGGGTCGGCAGTGGTCAGCGATACCGCAAGCCGGACATACGGTCCTTTTTCTGCCAGGTCAAGAATGCCGGGAACAACTCCACTCGTGGAAATGGTAATCTTCCTCAGAGAGATGCCAATGCCTTCAGGATCGGAAAGCAGGGCTATGGCTTTGCGCACTGCCGGCAGGTTGAGCATTGGCTCTCCCATGCCCATGAACACGACATTCGAGATTGCGCCCCTGCGTTCTCTGAGAAAATGGAATTGCTCCATGATTTCATCGGCACCGAGATTTCTGAGGAAACCAAGCGAACCGGTCTTGCAGAACGCGCAGCCCATGGGGCAGCCAACCTGTGAGGAAAGACAGGCAGTCTTGCGCCCTTCAATATCTTCGAGCAATACACATTCTACTGCAGAGCCATCACGCAGGCGTATCTGAAGCTTGAGGGAACCATCGGGATCCTCCATCTCTCTGGCAACAGAGGATGAACGAACCTTGCCATGAAAACGTGCAGAGAGCGTATCTCTTACAGGCCTTGGAAGGTTCGTCATGGATGCAAAATCTGCAATGCCTCGTGAGAACCATGCATAGGCCTGCCGGGCGCGATACGCAGGCTGGTCCGGAAGAAGAGCGGCCAGCTCCTCGATGGAGAGGCCGCTTGGAAAGACGAATGTTTCCTCCTGAGGGTTCACGCTCATGCTCATGCTTTTCCGGTAAGTTTCTGCAACGCTTCCTGAATCATCGGATTGCGGATGCCGGTTTTCTGGAATTCGTTCAGAACTTCAATAGCCTGCTGTTTCTGATTGTTCATGAGGTAGGTCTGGGCAAGCTCAATATAGATGCGATAATTTTTGGGGTCATTCTGGATGAGCGTCCTGAGGCTCGCGATGGCGTCTTCATACTTGCCCTGTTGGCGTGCGATCACTGCAAGGCCCAGCACTGCATAGATATCAAACTCGATGTTGAGGGCATTCTGGTAGTATTCAGCCGCTTTCTCGAAATCACCCATGTTGCGGTATGCATCACCGGCTCTGGTGAGGATCACCTTGTTTCTGGGATCTTTCTCGAGAATCTTGTTCCAGTATTGCAACGACATGTGCTGTTTGCCAATGCCTCGGTAGCAGTCTGCAATGCCGAAAAGGGCATAGAAGTTGTCTGGTTCCTTGGCAAGAGCTTTCTCGAAGTAGGGGATACCCTTGTCAAAATACTTGAGCTTTCGGAAGCAGTTGCCAATGGCGGTGAGCACGCGGATATCCACATTCTCTCCCTCCAGCTCCACCATACGCTGCCAGTATGACATTGCTTCCTTGTATTCCTTGAAGTCATAGTGGAGATGACCGAGTCCTATCAAGGCATAATGGTTATCAGGATTGAGCTCGAGTACTCTCAGATAGATTGCCTTGGATTTGCGGAAATCATGAACCTTTCTGTAGGCATCCGCCACTCTGGTAAGCACGGTGATATTGGAATTGTCATGCAGCAGATACTGTTCCCAGATTTCGATGGCTTTCTGGAATTGGTTGAGCGCCTTGTAGCAATCGGCAAGTCCGAAGAGGGCGTAGCTGTTGCCGGGGTGGAACACGAGACACCGGCGATAGTAATCGGCGGCTTCCTTGAATCTGCCCTGTTTTCGTGCAGCATCACCCATTCCGACCAGGGCGTAGTTATTTTCCTTGTCTTTTTCAAGGATCTGTACGAAGCATTCAACAGCCTCATCGAAGCGGTTTTCCTTGAGGAGCTGGTAGCCTTTCTTGGAAATCTCGGCAATTTCAGTGTTCTCGGACTTGATCTCCTCGGGTACATCAAAGGAATCATCGTTGTAAGGAAAAGAAGGAAGATCACCCATGACTTTTCTCCTTGGCGGAAAGCATTTTTACATTGCCCCTACAGGGCGTATTTTGAAATATTCTACCTTTCCGTCTTCTTGGGTCAAAGTATACCGTTCAGTGCTCAATCTTGCAAGTGAAGAGGACTGTACGCGAAATGTGTGTGCCTGATGCTTTCCTCAGCCTTTTCGATAGAATTTGACAATCGAACGTCCAAAGGTCCTCGTATCGAAGCACGTGAGGCTTCCTGCAGCATCGGGGAGCGCGTCTTCTTCCGGAAAATGGATGAGCACGAGGTCTCCCACAGACATTGCCGGAGAATGTTCCAGTCGCTCCAGAATCTGGAGTTTATAGGGATAATCGAAGGGTGGATCAAGGAAATAGATGTCAAAGTGCATCCTGTTTCTCAGGATGAAGGTCTCGACAGGCATGGCTCTGCAGACGATGCGCTGTTCGGCAATGCCCACATTTTTCAGGAGGATGGGAAATTTCCTGCGGTCACGTTCGACGCATACCACAGGATCGGCGCCTCTTGATGCCGCTTCGAGCCCGATGATGCCGCTTCCCGAAAAAAGATCACAGAATGAACAACCGGTGAGATCTCCCAGCACTGCAAATACCGATTCGCGCATGCGATCCATCGCCGGTCGAATATGCAGTTCGCCTTCAGGCACCTGTACCTGTCTTCCGCAGTAGCGGCCTCCCGTGATTCTCATGGCTACCAGTCCTTAAGCCTGAAATCCCTGCGGATCTCCCTGTCGAGATCTCTTGCCTTGATGTCCGCTCTCTTGTCAAAGAGCTTCTTCCCCTTGCACAGTCCAAGCTCGATCTTGACAAGCCCATGTTTGAGATACACGCTCAGCGGAATCAGCGTATAGCCTTTTTCTCGTACCCTCCGCTCGATGCGCTTGATTTCCTGCCTGTGGAGCAGGAGTTTCTTGGGTCTGTCGGGATCATGGCTGAACACCGATGAAAATGCATATTCAGCAATATGAAAGTTATAGAGCCATACCTCTCCCTGTTTGACCTCGGCATACGCATCAGGATAGCTGATGCGGCCATCCTTGATTGATTTTACTTCGGTGCCCTTGAGTTCAATGCCGCATTCGAGGCTTTCCTCGACATGGTAGTCGAATCGGGCTCGACGATTGAGAGAAATGATCTTGACTGATTCGTCTCTGTTCATGGCAATACTATTGCTGGTCTGAAACCAAGGAATTCTGATCCATGGGAAGCTGGGACAGGGCCTCTCATGCCCAGCGTTACCTTTTCGGCAGCATTGGCCCAGGAGCCACCACGCACGACTTTTGTCTTGCCTGCTGCCAGCAGGTTCATGAGTGTGCTGTCCGCTGGAGCGGTGCCCGGCAGACTCCCGGCTTCCGAGACAAGCAGACCGGGAAATGGCATATAGGTATCAGAAGTCCACTCCCATACGTTCCCGAATATGTCTGATATCCCATTTCTGTCTGCGCCTGTCGACGAAACCCTTGCCGGACCGCTGGCATCCTCATGTTTGAAGATGCCAGGGAGAATGCTGCTGCCTCCTGCGGATGACCGAAGTGTCTGAAGCCCTGCTGCAGCCGCAGATTCCCACATGGCTTCGGTAGGCAGCACGGCACGATAACCAGGTGGCAGGAAGGAGGTCAACCACTCGCAGTACGCCATGGCTGCGTGCCAGGAGATCTGTGTGACAGGGTGCTCATCAGGCGCTGAGGCATTGAAGTCAGCGAGATAGTCTTCGTCCACCAGTCCAGCGGCAAGGAGAGTTTCGAGATTGTCACGTCGCCAGTACGGATTCGCTGCAAGAAAGGCTGCATACTGTCTTCTGGTGACTTCAGTCGCAGCAATACCGAAGGCTGGCACCCGAATTTCATATGGAGCCGCATCCTGCGAGGTTTCTCCTGCCATGAGGCAGGTGCCGGCAGAAAAGAGCACGAATACATGGCCTGCAGCAGAAAGCGAGCCAGTCTTCACAGGAGCTTTGTTTCCTGAAGACGGTGCCGCATCAGATGCCAGGCCGGTCAGAATGGATGAAGACAATGTTCCAGATGCATTGGCTCGAATCCATTGTTGACTCTGGGATGACGATGCAAGCAGTGCAAGTGCTGCACGCGCAGTGGCAAGCGTGCCCGTAAATGATCCCCCCGGCGCGGCAGCAACGAGCGCTGCTCCCACTGAATCTCGAGCCGATGCAGGATTGGTTGAAGCAGCCATTCCGGCACGGAGAATCTGCTGTGACATGGCACCAGTCCGGATACTTGCCGGATTGGCGGCGGACACAAGATCAAGCACCGCATCGGTCAAGGGTCTGGGAATCTGGTACACCTTGCTTGGATTTCCACTCAAGGACCAGTCGAGAAATTCAGCAAAGGAAGGATTGAGCACACTGGCCGGGCTCTCGGGATCCAGAGAATAGGTGACCGAAACAGAAGGTCGGAAGAAGAGCGTCGCAAACACCGGGCCAGGGACGATTACCTTAAGCTCGAGGTCTCTGAATCCCTGCTTGCGGATCGAAAGAAGGTGTTCGCCGCGAGAAATGAAGAAAGGCGTGGAGGTGTCCCCTAGATAATGTTCTCCTTCATACACGGCAGCAGCTGCAGGATATCCTCTGCAGGAAAGGTAGGCACCCCGATGCCGCAGTCCAGGCAGTACCAGTACAAGAAAAAGCAATAATGCTGTGAGCAGGGCAAGGAGCACCGGAAGCCAGGTGCGAGGCTGGAGCCCAGCTATGGGAGGCAATCTTACCTGTGCATGCTCGATATCCTGCTCTGTAAGCTTCTTCTCATCCTTCATGGCAGGAGAAGCCTAGCTGATGACTACCGCCTTGTCAACGACATGCGCTCATGATAGCCTGAGAGCCGCAATGAAACAGAAGGATTTCTTCGACTCGATCGTTGCCGGGACCGAAAAATTGCTGACATGGCGCAAGAAGCGCAAACTGAGGGAAAAACTCAGGCAGCAAAACCGGAGTCCCGTGCTGGATTGGGCGTATGCCATAATATGGGCAGCCTGTGTCGTGCTGGTCATCAATCAGTATCTCTTCCAGAATTATCGCATCCCTTCGGGTTCCATGGAAAAGACGCTGCTCGTCGGCGACATGATCTTTGTTGACAAACTCACGTACGGACCGGAACTGCTGCCTGGAGTACTCAAGACTCCCGGGATAGCCCAGCCAAGAAGAGGAGATATCGTCATATTCGAAAATCCTTCGTATCTTTCGAAAGGACCTTTCTTTACAATTGCCAAGCAGCTTCTGTACATGCTTACCTTTACGCTTGTTGACATAGACAGGGAACAGAATGGCGAACCCAGGGTGCAATACCTTATCAAGCGTGCGGTCGGCATGCCGGGAGACACAATACGGGTACGCAATGGTGAGGTGTTCATAAGACCGCGCGGCAGCAGTTCGTTCATTGAAGAAAAAAGCCTCATGGAAGGATTGGGACTTCCATGGAAACGGCAGAGACTTGTAGCCAGTGCCGACTATGCAGAAATCCGGAAGACAGGCATCGCCGCAGCATACTCTGAGCTGGGCCTGCGCCTTCCTCAAAAGGCAGAAAACCCTCTCGTCCAGAAAGCATATCTCGATGCGTTCCAGTATGACATGGTACGCAGTACCGTGCTCCGTGATGCTGATCCATCCGATGCACGATATGCAGCTATCGCCCAGCGATATGCCAATGGCTGGTATCTCTCCGGCTCACGGATCTTTCCGATGGGCGATAACAGGGACAATTCGCGTGATGCGCGATACTTCGGGCCGGTAAGGAGAGAAAAGGTGCTTGGTAGAGCCTTGTTCAAATACTGGCCGATCGGACGGATGGGCAGCATACGATGACCTTAAGGCGGAGCCTAGACGATGGCTGGTGGCAGGACACTTCGCTATTCTGAAAGAATTGCACGCAGGAAGAAAAGAAGAAGAATCTTCCTGCACATCATTCTGGTTCTCTGTATCTGTGCATTATTCAGGACTTTTTTTGTACAGAGCTGGAAGATTGAAGATACAGCAGAAGCAGGCCATCTGAAAAAGGGAGATATAGTACTGTCTGCTCCTCTCTACAGAGGGCTTGGAACAGGTCTTCTGTATGGCACGCCTTCGCCAGGAACCCTGGTGCTTGTCAGCGATGCATCATTGCGCTTCATCCCTGTACATTTCCGTCTGGCCGATGCAGTGCTGCGATTCATGACCCTGCAACGTGTTTCTCTGCTGGAACAACGATATGGAGCAGGAACAGGCAGTCTTCGTCCCATGGTGATTGGCGAGGTTACCACAAATCCTGACGGATCACGGTCGATTCGGGCAAGAGATGCGACAGCTCCCGGGAACATCACTATGATCAGCATGCGTGATATTGCAGGATATGTCTTTTTCAGAGTCTGGCCGCTGCATGCAATGGGCCTGATACGATGAACTCTGCATCATCGCCAAATCCGTCTTTTCAGCGTGATGCACGCATGCTGCTTGCTTCTTTTCTGGAACCGGCACAGTTGCTCGCGGGTTGCGTATGGAAGATACCGGCTTCTCTCTATATCAATGTACCTTTCTGCACAAACAGATGCGGATACTGCGATTTTCATTCTCTTGAAGCCGGCAGGTGTGCAGAGGGGACTTTCGATGCCTACATCGATGCACTGAAACGTCAGCATGACTTCTGGGTTTCCATGCTTGGCATTGAGGCTTACCGGACAATCTATATTGGCGGCGGCACTCCTTCGGTACTCGGAAGCGCGACACTCGCCCGTCTCCTTGCATATTTTTCACGTTTCAGTACGTCCGAGATCGAATGGACAATGGAAGCAAACCCGGAGAGTGTGGATCCCGCGATGCTTGCGATGTTGAGGGATCATGGCGTCACCCGGCTGTCTCTTGGCATCCAAACCTTCTCTCCAGAAAAGCGACGCATGCTGGAGCGGGCAGGCAATCCCTACAAGGCTGTTGATCTCATAAGAAGTGCTCACTCATGCGGTCTTGATGTTTCCGTAGACCTTCTTGCGGGCCTGCCTCATCGCTCCGGTGATCCTGATGACTGCATCAGCACTACCTTGCAGGATATCCTCACGGTTGCCGACAAAGTCGATCACATCTCGCTCTATGATCTCACGGTTGAGGAAGGCACGAGACTGGCACGCCATGTTGAAAATGGACAACTTGCCCTTCCCGATGATGATACCTTGAAGGAACTGAGGGATGCGGCAGATACTCTGCTGAGCCAGCATGGTTTCATGAGATATGAGATTTCCAATTATGCCAGACCCGGGAGAGAGTGTCGGCATAATGCGGGGTACTGGGATGCAGAATCGTACCTGGGGATAGGATCGGGCGCCGTCAGTACGCTGCTGGCGTGCTCATCGGACGAACCGGAAAGGGTGCTTCATGGTCTCCGTTTCACTGGCACGCGAGATCTTGCACTCTATATGGAATATCCTGAGGCAATTGATAGTGTAAACATGGAACACCTTGCGCCTGCCACCCTTGCTTTTGAAATGCTGATGCTGGGATGCAGAACAAGGCGCGGTGTATCGCTTTCCCGATATAGACAGCGTTTCGGCAAAGATATATCGGATGAAATTCCAAAAACACTCGAGCGGTGGAAAGGCCACCTGATATGGGAAGAAGAAAGGCTGGCGCTTGATCGGGCTTCGATGGATATACTGAATCTCTTTCTTGTAGATTGCATGAGTGAGATGGAGGGAGGCATGCTATGACATCATTCCACTACGTATCTGTGGCATCTGTTCTCCACAATGAGGAACAGAAGAAGCTGCTCATGGACTCCTATCGCTGTACCCTGCAGGAGTATGGTGGTGAAGAGCTTCCGCCTGAAGCAGCATCTGCGGTTCCCGACCTGCCGGTATTCATATTTGTGCTGACAGGTGGTACGGAAGCCCAGGCGCTCTCAATTGTCAGACAATTGCGCATGGTGGAACAGGGCATGCCAGTCGTACTGCTCGCCCATCCTAAGCATAATTCTCTTCCTGCATCGCTCGAAATACTTGCCAGGGTGCGCCAGACAGGTGGCAGCGGCGTGATCCTGCAAATGGATGAAACAGGACGATTTCTCGATGAGGCAAGCGCTGCTCATGTAATGAAGGTCGCTTCTGCCATCATGGCCTTGCAGCATACACGCATAGGTGTCGTAGGAAAGCCATCAGACTGGCTGGTTGCATCCAGCCAGGGAGCGGCGGAAGCAAAGGCGCGCTGGGGTGTCGAACTTGTCGATATACCGCTCGATCGACTGTTGCAGGATGTGGGCAGGATGCGCACGCAGGGCTATAAAGCCCCAGTGGCAGGAGGCATGCTCACCAAAGCCAGCTTCTTCAGGGAAGCTGCCATGCGCGATGTTGAGAAATCAATGGAAATTCTGGAGGCTCTTCGCCATATTGTGACTGAATACCGGCTCGATGCACTCACCTTGCGTTGTTTCGATCTGGTGCTCCAGGATAGGAGCACCGGCTGCCTTGCACTCTCCGCTCTTTCTGATGAAGGCATTGATGCCGGATGTGAGGGGGATGTACCTTCGATACTGGCCTTGCGGTGGCTGAGGCTTCTTACTGGAGAAATCGGCTGGATGGCAAATCCTTCACGTATCGTGCAGAATGATGAGACCGGCACGTTCGAGATGCTGCTCGCGCATTGTACGGCACCTCGCACCATACTGCAGGGATATGGCCTGCGAAGTCACTTTGAATCAGGTCTTGGAGTTGCAGTTGCAGGTGTACTTGCTCCCGGACCTGTTACGCTGGTGCGGATAGGAGGTACAGAGCTGGATCGTCTCTGGTTCTGTGCTGCCGCCGTCATAGACAGTCCACATTATGAAGGCCTGTGCAGAACGCAGGCAGTAGTACGGATACAGGATAAAGATGCCGAGGCCCTTCTTTCTGATCCACTCGGCAATCATCTGGTGATGATTCGAGGTGATCACTCTCAGGCAATAGCACTGTTTGCCCGAATGAAAGGCCTCAGGCAATGACCAGATGAGGCTGACCAGCCTCGTATCTCCATGATCCTCGAGTATTCATCCTCGGAGTGGAAATACGGGCAAGAGCTCGGAGGGCCTGCATGCGGCTCCATTTAAAGAAAGAAATCGTATTCCGATTGCAGGTGACTTGAGAATCTTGAGTCGAATGAAAGGTTGGCCACCTTTTCCGTCCCAAGTGTGCTGGGCGGGCCATGGCCGGGAAATACGAGCACATCATCGGGCAGCGTAAAAAGCTTCTGACGAATGCGCTCAACGAGTGATCTGGCATTGAAAAGGCTGTTCGTTCTGCCCGCAAGTCCTGCATGCAGAATATCGCCGGTAAAGAGCATGCTGTCATTCACGAGGTATGCAATGGAGTCCTGCGAGTGTCCGGGGACTGCGAGTGCACGAATCCTGAATCCTGCCTCTTCGAATGTCTCATCATCCCGCACCTTACGGCAGGCGTGTTCCAGTATTCGAGAATTCGATGCGTATACAACTGGTTCATAAATCTTCAATATAGTAAGAAGGCCCTTGATATGGTGTTGATGCGCATGGGTGATCAGCACTCCAGTGAGCATGAGGCCGTTCAGCTCGATCTTCTCGATCATGGTGGGGGTAAGTTCCGCCGGATCGATGATCAGAGCCTCCATGGTTGTCTCATTCCCAAGGATATAGCTGTTTGAGAATCCATATACCGAATAATGCTGGTAGAGCTTCATAGGTACAGGTGCTCCATGTCACGGACCGCCTCAGCCGCATTGGATCCCGTGTAGGTCGTTGCCTCTTCATGATCGGGAATAAAATAGGCTTTCTTGAGATCACAATTGTCGAAGCGCACGTAGGAAAGTCTTGTCTTGAGAAATCTTGAATCGTAGAGGTTTGAACCTGTGAAAGTCACTTCGGAAATATTGCACCCATTAAAGTTTACATGAATATATTCACCGTTCTCAAAACTGCAATCGATAATGCCTGAGTTGCCGAAGGAACAGAAATCCATGTCACAGCCTGAGAAATCGCAGGAACTGAATACACTCCCATCGAAAAAACAGAGGCGAAATGATGAGCCGGTGAACAGCACATGGTTCAGATGAACCCCTCGAAAGGTACATCCGACGAATCGGCAGCGTGAAAAATCCGAGGCCAGAAGCTCCAGGCCATCAAAACACTGGTTCATGACCAGAGTATCAGGCAGCAATGCTGCCTTGAGCGATGCAAGTGCTGCATTCCTGTCTTCCAGATGCGCAAAACAGACATCATGCTCCATGAATGCTGGAGCAGCGCATCCATGCCTGGCACAGCGCCTTACGGTAAACATGAGCAAAGAGTAGCGCATAGAACCAGTCATCTCAAGAGTCCTGCTTCGGTCCTGGCCTTGTCCATGATCGAGAGGATGTGTAGTATTGCATTATGTGCTATGCATGTGGAGAACCTCTTCCCTATGGGAGCCGGCCGGGTTTCAATGATGTATGCACCCGATGCGGCAAGGATATCCATGTGTGCAGGATGTGTGCATGGTACAAGCCTGGCATGCACTGGGACTGCTCAGAGACAATTGATGATCCAGTTCCTGATAAAGAACGGAGGAACCATTGCGAATGGTTCAAGCTTGACCCTCGCTGGATTGCATCTTCGGGAACCGAACCCCGTGGCAACAGGTCCGGAAGAGATGCCTTTGATGCCCTGTTCAGGAATTGATTCATGAATCGTTGTGTGCGTGTGGCTGTCTTTGATTCTGGAGCGGGTGGACTGCCCTATATACAGTCCCTCATGTCGTCCAGGGCTGATCTTGATCTATACTACGTTGCAGATGAAGCCGCCTTCCCCTATGGAACCAAAACCCCCTCGATCATCAAGGACACCATGTTCGAACGCTTTCGCAGAATGAGAGCGCGCTTCGACCCGGACATGATCATCATTACATGCACTACGGCTGTCCAGATTGCGCTCGAGGATCTCAGAAAGGCGCATCCTGATATTCCTGTCATAGGCATACGCATTCCTTTAAAGGAGGCTGCAGCGTGCAGCATCAACGGGAAAATCGCTGTCATGACCACTGCCCGCACCAGCGAAGATCAGTACCTGGACAATATCATCGCCCGTGATGCACCGGAAGTAGAAGTACTTCGTATCCCGGCACAGGATCTGGTCGCATTTGTCGAGCGTCAGTTGCTTTTCAGCAGCCTGGATGCGGCGATCGCAGCCGTGCGTCCCTATCTGCAGTATGCATGGCAGTCAGGGGTTGATACGATCACATTGGGTTGCAGCCATTTTGTGCATCTGGTGCCAGCCATGGAGCAGTGCTGCAAGCTCGATGGTTTCAGCATGCAGGTGATCGACTCACGACAACAGCTCCTCGCCGAAATCAATAGGCAGATAGAGCATGAAGAGAAATGTCATGAATCCGGAAACTGTGCATTTTTCCTGTGTGGTGAGCCACCTGCAGATCCTCTCTATTCGCTCTGGGCCAGGCGTTTCTCACTGCGCACACCAGAGTGGCTATGATGCATGGCTCTATCTCGGAGAGGAAGATTTCCTGCATGAATGGTACCGTACTGTTTTCAAGCAATAATCTTGCGCGCGTGCTCTGCGAGGATGGCATGGTACGCACATGCGCAATCAAGGGCAAGAGAATCAGAACACTCACAGGGTTGTACAACAGTCTGGCGGCTGGAGACAAGGTTGCAATACAGCCCGCTGAAGGCGACAGAGGCCTTATTACGGAGCTGATGCCACGATCGACGAGCTTTGGGCGATTCAACGAGAAAGGCAAGGCCGAACAGGTTATCGCAGCAAACGTTGATATTGCCGTGTGTGTGACTTCGGTACAGGCACCGCCATTCCGTCCCCGTTTTGTTGACAGGGTAAGCATTCTCGCAGTGCAGAGCGGCATTCCCCTGATCGTCGTGCTGAATAAAACCGATCTGGGTATTGATGATGCTACTGAGCAACGGCTTGGCATGTACGCACATGTAGGGTTCCATGTAGTGCGTACATCCGCAGCCAACGGTGAGGGGATAGAGGAACTTGCTGCGGCGCTGCAGCATAGAACCGCCGTCTTTGTCGGTCAGTCTGGTGCAGGCAAATCAAGCATTATCAATCTGCTTCTGCCTGAGGCGAATCGCAGGGTGGGAGAGGTCTCGGAAAAGTTCAACCGCGGGCGTCACACGACCACACTTGCAGAGCTCCTCATTGCAAACCAGGGTACTATGGCCATCATCGATACTCCAGGTTTCAGGCGCCTCGCGATACGCGGCATTGAACCTCAGGACCTGCATGGCTATTTCCCAGAATTCGAGGCTCTCATTTCGCACTGTGCGTTTGGTGCATCCTGCACGCACACCATCGAAGAGGGATGCGCGGTGAGAGATGCAGTGGAATCCGGAGCCATTCATCATGACAGGTATGAAAGTTACCTTCGCATCAGGGAGGAACTTGAAGGAATTGCGCACTGGATGAGGGGAACACAGTCATACCAGAGAGCAAGGCGCTCCGGTAGTTGCATCGAGGATGATGCGTGGGAGTGGTAATGCAGGAACACAGTCTCGAACGTCTTGATTTTTACAGAATGCGCGAACGAATTGCGGATTACTGCTCTTCGCATGAAGGTCGGGCGCACGTGCTTTCCACCCTGCCGCTTGCCGAAAGAGAAGCGCTTGAGGTTCTCAAACGTGATCTGGATCAATTGATGCAGCTCCTCGAGGGACAGGATATACCACACACCATGTTTCCTGATATCGAAGCCATTGCTGTAAAGGCCGGCAAGGAAGGCATGGTGCTCGACATCGAGGAACTGTTTGCAATAGGGCTGTGGGCTCGCTCATATGAGGTTCTGAGGGCTTTTCTCACAAGGCGACTTCTCTCGGTGTCGCCTTCCGGGTCGGCTGGACGCTCAGAGACAGATGTTGCACTGGATGATGCGCTTCTCCTCCCTTCGGGCCCCAATGATGCTCGATGGGCACTGCCCGGTATCAGCCGGCTCATTCAGCAGACACCTTCAGTGGCTGCTGTACGCGAAGCTGTATTCGAAATACTGTCAGAAGACGGCTCTCTGCGCGATCTGCCCAGACTCAGATCACTGCAAGTATTGATCTCTCATGCACAGGCAGAATCCCGACGTATTCTCGATCGAATGCTTTCGGATCCGGAACTCCGCGATGCGCTTCAGTCTACCGCACCGACGGAGAGGGACGGGCGCATGGTCCTCGCCATCAAGGCGAATTTCAAAGGCCGAGTTCGGGGCATCGCTCATGAATTTTCAGCGACGGGACAGACAGTCTTTATCGAGCCTCTTGCCCTGATCGACCAGAACAATCGCATTATGGAGCTGCAGAACAGACTGCAGGAGGAAATCAGGGCGATACTGAGAGAAGCTTCACAAGCGGTACACGGACTTTCCGGTACCATTCAGAAAGCCCGCAGATTTCTCGGTGCGATTGATGCCAGACTTGCAAGAGCATTGCAGGCTCTGCGGGAGGGACTTACCAATGCCGCTCTTCTCGATGAGGGTATCAGACTGTACCAGGCACGACACCCCATGCTGGGGAAAAAGGCTGTGCCCATAGATGTGGATCTGCCACAGGGTACCAGAGTGCTCATCATCACCGGGCCAAATACAGGCGGCAAGACGGTATCGCTCAAAACCATGGGACTGTTCGCTCTGTTGCATCAGTTTGGTGCAGGCATCGCAGCTGCGTCCACATCCGGCCTGGCTGTCTTCGACAATATTTTTGCCGATATTGGTGATGAACAGTCAATCGACCAGTCTCTTTCCACTTTTTCGGGACACATGAAGGTTATATCGGAAATAGTTGCACATTCGACAGACAGGAGTCTCATACTGCTGGACGAACTTGGAGCCGGTACGGATCCCGAAGAAGGCTGCGCAATTGCGATGGCGCTCCTCGATCACTTTCTTGCGACTGGCTCCCTCACTGTAGTAACCACCCACCATGGCATTCTCAAGAATTATGGCTATACAAGGCAGGGATGCCTGAATGCTTCAATGGAGTTTGATGCCGAACATCTGGCCCCTACCTATAGAATGCGCATGGGTATTCCTGGCGAAAGCAGAGCGCTTGAAATCGCAGCAGCCACCGGCCTTCCTCAATCGCTTGTGCAGGCTGCAAGAAGCTATCTGAGCGATGAACGGACTAATTATGCGGCCCTTATACGCTCACTTGGAGAAAAACAGCGGGAATTGGACCGGCTTGAGCAGGAACGCCGGAAACTGCTCAAGGGGGCAGTGGAAGCCAAACGCGCTGTTGACCTCAAGGAATTGCGGCTTCGCCAGCGGGAACTCGAGCTGCGCCGTCAAGGCGTCTCGGAATTGAACCGCCTGCTGGCCGAGAGCAGAAGCACAATCGAAAACCTTGTGCGGCAACTGCGGGAAGCTGGCGAAACACCTGATACAAGCGCGCTCAGAGGCGTGCTGGGGAGCCTCGCACGAGAGGCGGAAGCTCAGGCATCAGCGCTTGCAGAATCAGAAGCAGAGATTGCAAGGCTCCGGGAGGCGGCAGGAATGGCTGCAGGCGGCAGTATTGCTGATGCCAGCGAACTCCGTCCTGGTGACAGAGTGAAGATAGCTGCCTCCGGAAAGGAAGCGACTGTCCTGCAGGTGCTGGATGCCAGAAATGTCAAGCTGGCTGTGGGTTCTCTCCGCATGACGATAAGCATAGACAAGCTTCGTCTCCTGCCGGGAAAACAATCTCAGCAGCGTCCATCTATTACAGTCGAACTGGTTTCTTCTCCTGCTCCTGGGCGCTGTGCTGCAGAGATAGATCTCAGAGGCATGCATCTCCAGGAGGCTCTCCAGGTTCTGGAGCGACACATCGATGCGGCAAGCCTTGCAGGCCTTTCGACATTTGCCATTATTCATGGCACCGGCGAAGGGGTGCTGAGCAGAGGCATTCATGAATGGCTGAGGCATCATCCTTCGATTGCTGATTATTACTTTGCAAGGCCTGAAGATGGTGGTTTTGGCAAGACCTGGGTGCACTTGAAGTGACAGACCTGCGGCATGCTGTCAAAGACAGAGAATTGCTGCAATTGACAGCATGGAGTTGAACATGCTATCGTTTGTCGGCATTTTTCCCTGCCAAAGGAGTATTCATGTCCGGACATAGTAAATGGGCTACCATAAAGCACAAGAAGGGTGCGCTAGATGCAAAGCGCGGCCAGCTTTTTACCAAGCTTATCAAGGAAATTTCCATTGCCGCACGCATGGGTGGCGGTGATCCTGAAGCAAATCCCCGTCTCCGCACTGCAGTGCTCAAGGCACGCGCAGCGAATATGCCCAAGGACAACATTGACCGCGCCATCAAGAAGGGCACCGGCGAGCTCGAAGGCACCACCTATGAAGAGCTTACCTATGAAGCCTATGCTCCTGGCGGCGGAGCAATGATCATCGAAGTCCTGACTGACAACAAGAATCGCGCTGCTGCCGAGATCAGGAATATCCTGACCAGAGCAGGCGCCAACCTCGGTACCCCGGGTTCTGTTGCCTACCTCTTCAAGCGCAAGGGTGTCCTTACCTATGATGGTGAGAAATACACCGAAGACCAGATCATGGAAGCTGCAATTGAGGCT